>JBGSSZ010000337.1:0-5764 GCA_041736785.1 Limnoglobus sp. | reverse complement strand
CCCACGACGCCGCTGCCCGCCGGGTCGGGCTTCCTCACGGCCGAGCAGATGCAGGACGTGGAGCTCGATCACGTCGATCTCAGCGGCAAATCGAAGAGATTCGCACCTTTCCGCACGATCCCGTTCTCGTACTTGAAGTGGAACGAAGGAGCCGTGCGCCGCCGCGAAGTCAAGGCTGGCGAGATCCTCTGCCGGCAGGGGCAGTACGGCTCGACCGCGTACTTCCTCGAGAGTGGCAAGTACGAAATCCTCGTTGGCGCGAAGGGCGGCGAAGTCAAGCCACAGGGGTTTCTGGGCCGGCTCTTCGGCGGAACAAACGGCAAGGACACGAGCCTCGGCAACGTCGTCGCCACCGTCAAGAGCGACGCCCTCATCCTCGGAGAACTGGCCTGCCTCTCCAACCGCCCACGAGCGGCGTCCATTCGCGTCGCTGAGAGCGGCGTACTCTACGAAGTGACCCGCAATCTGCTCGACATGGCCCAGCGCAGCCCCGCTGCCCGCGAAGTGCTGGGAAGCATCTACAGCCGCAATGCACTCCGAAGCTGCATCGGTCGCGGCAGCCTCTTCAAGGCGATGAACAACGAACAACGGCAAATGGCGATCTCCTATCTCGACACGCCCGGCGGAGCCGAACTCCGTCGCGTTGAGCCGGGCGAAGCGGTCGTGGTCGAAGGCGATCCGGCGAGCGATTTCTACATCGTCCGCACTGGCTCCGTGAAGGTCGTCAAAGCCGCAGGCAGCACAGAGCAAGTCCTGGCCCGTCTTGGGGCTGACGATCACTTCGGCGAGGTCGCGCTGCTGGCCGAGCATCCGAAAGTAGCACCGCTGCTGCCGCCGGGGGTAGATGCCCGCCGCCGCACGGCGTCAGTGGTCGCGCTCGATCCTGTCGAAGTCGTCCGCATTCCTGGCGATCTGTTCCGGGGCTTGTGCGAACTCTATCCCGATGTGGCCGATGCGATGGCGGAAGGCTGCGCCCGCATGCTCACGGAGAACAAAGCCGGTCGCCGGATCGAAAACGATTCGCTGGGCGATTTCATCCAGCAGGGCCTCTTCCAGGGCCAGAAGATGCTGGTGCTCGATCTTCAAAGCTGCACGCGCTGCGACGAATGCACACGGGCCTGTGCGGATTCGCACGGCGACGGCGTCAGTCGCCTGCTCCGCGAAGGGCAACGCTTCGGCGACTACCTCGTTGCCACGTCGTGCCGCTCCTGCCGCAAACCCTACTGCATGGACGGCTGCCCGGTGGATGCCATCCACCGCGAAGGGAGCACGTTTGAAGTGCTCATCGACAATCACTGCATCGGCTGCGGGCTGTGCGAGCAGAATTGCCCGTACGGTGCGATCCAGATGGTGGCGAAAGTGGCCGGCGAGGCGGAGAAGGGCATGACTGCGGCCGTGGCAAAGAAAGCGGTCAACTGCGACCTCTGTCACGACCTTGTGCCGGCGGGGGCCGATCCCTTCTGCGTGGCGGCCTGCCCGCACGAAGCCGCGTTTCGCTGGAGCGGGGATACGCTGCTGCTGAAAGCGTCGGAGCAGGCTTAAAACGTGAGGACGATCACACCCTTCGCGATCATGAACGCCCAGAGTGCTTTGCAAAGCACGTGCAGCAACTGATCGACCATGATGCTCGTGTAGCCTTCGCACTTGAACGCGTCGATGATCCAATGGGCGGCGCATTCCATCATCCCGTAGACCACGCCCAATTCTTTGTTCCCAGTCCACCAGCCAATGATGAATGCGGTGATCATGCCGTGCACGAGTGCGTGCGCGGTGAGCCAATAGACCCAAGGCACGGACTTCTGCAGGGGCAGTTTCGCGTGGCGGTCTTTGCAGGTGGCCATTTCACCGTTCTGCAGCGGGAAGTCCGCCAAGGCGTGGCCGGCAATGAGTAGAAACAGCATGGGCAGTGTTTCCAACGCAGTCTAGGTGATTTAGGCGAGATCCCCCGCAGCGGCGATGGAAATCTGCTCTTGCATTCCCTGACACGTCACGTTATCAGCCCTCTCGAATCCAAGGTGACTGCCGATGATTTCGCGCATACTTGCTGCCGCACTCTTCGGGACATGCGGATTGACCGCGTTCGCAGAGGAGCCGCCGCCGATGGACCTCCGGCCCGCGCTGGAGTTTGAGGATCTCACGCCGCCGCCACAGCATGGCGGACACGCGGAGAAGCACGTCACCACGTGCCTCGAAGAAGCACCGGCTCACGGCGGCCTCTTCGCGAATGCGGAATACCTGCTGCTTCGTCCGCGGCGGGCGGCATTTGACTTCGCACTCACCGACGCGAATCGCGATCTCGCCCCCACCGGCGGCGTGCAGTCGCTTAACTACGAACTCCGCTCCGGTGTCCGTGGCGGGATTGGCTACCGCTTCGACGATCACTGGGCGGCCGGCTTCGAATATACCTACCTCGGCTCGGGGGCCAACCGTACTGTGGGTGCTCCCGCCGGGGGCACGCTCTACGCCACCCTCACGCGACCGGGCCTGAACGATGAAGCCGCCACGGCCCAAGCCACGGCCGGTCTGAACTACAATCTCTTCGACACCCTCGCCAGCCGTAACTTCGAGATCGATCATCACACGACGGCCCGGGTGTATGGCGGTTTCCGCTTTGCCACGATCCGCCAGGATTTCAGCACGGTCTACAACGGTGGCGACGCCAATCAGGGCATTGTCAGCACCAGCAGCAACTTCGACGGCTTCGGCCCCCTGCTCGGCGGCGACATCGCCTGGAAAATCCACAATGGCTTCCACCTCTACGCCAAGGGGAGCGCCGCAATGATGACCGGCGACCTCCGCAACACGCTGAACGAGACCAACAACGCCGGCCAGACCGTCTATGCCGATATCGACTACAGCACTCGCCGCGTGATCCCGGTGACGACGCTCGGCATCGGTGGCGGCTGGATGCATGAAAATGTCACCTTCCGCGTCGGTTACGAAATCACGAATTGGTTCGGCCTCATCGACACACCCCGCTTCACGGGAGAACTCGCCGAGGGCAAGTACACGACTCGCAATGGTGACTTCTCGCTCGAAGGCATCTTCGCTCAATTCGGTGTCAGTTACTAAGTGATGGCTGATTGACGCTCCGCGTGATAAGTTATTGGTGTGGCGGATCCACACCAACTCACGCGGGAGTTCGCGGCCCATGGCGGAACTGGAAGCGGTCTTCGAGAACGACAAGACGAAAGTTCGCAACGCCTGGCGGCACGACTTGCCGCTGAACGAGCCGAAGCGCCTCGGCCGCGTGCCGGCACAGTCCGACTGGTGGATGCCCGACGAGCTCATCAGCGGCAACCATGCCACCATCACCTGGGACGGCACCAAGCTCAACATCACCGAGCGCACACCGCCGCCTACGAACCGCATCTACTACAACACCAACCCCGTCGATCAATTCAGCATCAGCCCCGGCGAATCGTTCGTCATCGGCAACACGGTCTTCACTCTGCATGGCGGCGGCACCACGGCCGGCAGCGCGGGGGCACCAGACTGGTCCGACGTCACCATGCCTGCCGTCGCCGCAGTCAGCCGCACCGACCTGAGAAAATTCAGCCTCGATTCCACGTCGGCTGCCGCGGCGCTGCGAGCCCTCGAGCAAGTGGCGGACGTGCTGCGACTGGCGAGCGATGAGGACGTGCTTTTCCACAGCATGCTGAATGTGGCGATGAATGCCCTGCCGCGAGCGGATGCTGCCGCGATGGTGCATGTGCCGCCGGAGAGCACCGACGACCAACCGCGGGCTGTGGTCCGCACGCAGGTTGAGCGGATGGCCGGGCACAGTGATCGTTTTACACCGAGCCGCAAGTTGGCGGACAAGTCGATCCGCCGCGAGATGCACAGCATCGCCTACGCCTGGGCCGCGGGTCTGCAGGATTCGAGCACGATGACCGTGGCCGCCGACAGCCGCGGCGGAACGCCCTGGGCGATCTGCACGCCGCTGCAAGACGGCTCAGGGATGGGCCTGTATGTGGCGGGTCGCCTGCCCCGGGCTCCCGATGTACGCGAAGGCAAGCTTGTTGACCGCGAACTCACTGAATGCCAGAAGGTGATCGAGTTGATCGCCAGCCTGATCGAGTCGACGCGCAAGAGCCACGCCATGGAGCAGACGCTGACCCTGCTCCGCCGCTTCCTGCCGCGCGAATTCTGGAATGAGACCGACCGCAACAAACTCGACGCGATCCTTGCCCCGCGGCAGACTGATGTGACGGTGCTCTTCTGCGATCTCCGTGGTTCGTGCCAGTTTGGCGAAAGCGGAGCCGACGACCTCATGGCAAGCTGGAATTCTCTCTCGTACGCACTCGACGAGATGAGCCAGCAGATCGGCAACCAGGAAGGCATTGTGGCTGGATTCCAGGGGGACGCGGTCATGGCGTTTTGGGGTTGGCCACAGGGCAAGCCCGATCGCGTCGAACGATCCGCGGCAGCCGCATTGAAGCTGCGTGAGCGGTTCGACAAGGATGGTCGCTATTCGCATTTCGGCTGCGGGATTGGCATTGCCAGCGGCTCAGCCGTCGCGGGCCGACTAGGCTCCGACGAACTCGCCAAGGTCGATGTCTTCGGCCCCACGGTCAACCTCGCCAGCCGTCTGGAATCGATGACCAAGCACTTCAGCGTCAAGATCCTGATCGACGCGGTGACTGCGGCGGCACTGGAGAAAGCCGACCCGCAGCGGCGGCGGTTCCGCACTCGCAAACTCGCACCGATTCGGCCCATGGGCATGGCCAGTGAATGCACGCCTTTCGAGCTACTCCCGCCCGAGACCGCACCCGGCAACCCCATGAAAGAAGTGGTTCGCAAAAGCTGGGAAGAGGCCATGAACTGGTACACTGGCGGCGAATGGCGTACAGCCAAGGACCGCCTGCAGCAGTTCTTCGCCAAAGATCCGTTCGCCGTGATGGTGCTGAATGAGATCGGCAGCCAGGATCAGCCGCCGAAAGATTGGTCCGGTATCATTGCCATGACATCGAAGTAGCAGTATTAGGCTGACCGCCGCCGACGGATCAGGCCGAGCAGTGCCATGCCAGCCGGAAACGCCAGGAGCGAGGCCGGTGCGGGTACAGCAGGTGCTGCGACATCGTACGTGAACGTGCCGTTGAAAACTCGCGGGTTGAATTGGGTGCCAGCAAACAAAACATTGGAAGCTCCGCCACCCGAGAAGGTCAGATCGGCGTTCGAGAACACCTGATTGGAGCCATTACCGTTCGTGTATCGGTGGTTGAAATTGGTGGCATGAATTGCAACGCCGGTCAGACCGGAGTTGAGCATGAAATCGCTGACGTCGATCATCGAAGGCAGATCGGTCCCTGCAGCGACACCCGAACCGCTGCTGACCAGAGTCCAGCCAGCAGAGCTGCCAGACGCACCAAGCCAAGTTCCCGGTCGAGTGTAAATATCGATAGTAATTGGCGTGCCAGCTGCGATGGTCGAGTTCACGTCGATGTTCGTCAGTGTAATCCCGGTCGGGTTTGTGACGTTGAGATCGAAGTAAACGCCACCGCCCACAGCACCGCCATTCGTGCCAGTGAACATTGTCGTCAGGAACGCGGCTTGAGTGGGTAGACTGACAAAGAGGACGAGGACAAGTGCAGAGATGAGACGGGGCATGGGCAATTCCCTCTAGCCCGGATATTTCACATGGTTTGAGCGAACAGAATAGCGCGACGGTTCAAGTGTTGGTACAAGAGGAGGTTGCAACGCCAAGCCTCGTCCCAATCCAGGAACCGTCGCGATGACAGAGTGTATCACGAATCCGCTGCCG
>JBGSSZ010000323.1:0-3925 GCA_041736785.1 Limnoglobus sp. | reverse complement strand
GCACCGCCTCGCGGCGGAACTCCTCGGTGAACTGCCGCCGTTTGGCGGGGGCGGATGCGGTCTTGGCCACGATCGGGACTCCTTCCCGCCGCGAGCCTAACAGTTAGCTGACCTGTCCGTCAAACCTTCAGCACCTCACTCAGCCACGCACCCAATACAAATCCGACTGGTATCCCAATGAGAGCCACACACTGCTGGATCACTATTCGGTTGGAGTTCTTTGCCCCAGTTCCGAAAAGCCAATCACCAAGCAGCACGTCGGTTAAGTAGAACCAGACGAAAATGAGCAAACAGCCCGCGAGACCGCCGTAGAACACAGCGGAAATCCAATCGTATTTTTGCTTGGGTACACTCTGCATCACACACCGTTATCGAGATAGTGTATCGTCAAAGAACATCACACACATTCGCCAGCGGCGCGGCTTCGATCTTCGGACCGAGTGGATAGCGCCGGTTGCCGGGGTATGCGACGATCAGCCGGTCGAGCTTGAGGTCCGCCATCGCGGTTTGCATCGACTTCGTCAGCGTCGGTGCGTCGGCGCGTTTGCACTCGATGCCGGTGCGGCGGCGGCCGTGGAAAAGCAACAGGTCCAGTTCGGCACCCTGATGCGTCGCCCAGAAATAAGCCGCGTCTGGCTTTGAGGCCTTCAGAATCTCCTCGACGGCGTAGCCCTCCCACGACGCGCCGATTTTCGGATGCAGTTCGAGGCTGCGTCGGTCGGGGACGCCGAGCAGTGCGTGGAGCAGGCCGCTGTCGCGGAGGTAGATTTTCGGGGCCTTGACCTGCCGCTTGCTGAGGTTTTCGTGCCAGGGTTGGAGTTGCCGCACCATGAACAGGCCGGTGAGGATGTCGAGGTAGCGGCGGGCGGTGGGTTCGCTGCTGCCGAGAGAGCGGGCGAGCTCGGCTGCGTTCCAGATCTGCCCGTGGTAGTGGGCGAGCATGGCCCAGAATCGTTGGAGGGCCTGCGCGGGAGTGTCGAAGCCGAGTTGCGGGATGTCGCGCTCGACGACGGTGGTGAGAAACTGCCGCCGCCAGGCAAAGGAGTCGCGCTCGCTGCGTGCGGTGTAGGCGCGGGGGAAGCCGCCGCGGAGCCAGTGTTTCGGCTGTGCCGCCGCGCCGAGGTCGCTCAGGCGCAGGCCGTCGAGGTGGACGGTCTCGATCCGACCGGCCAGCGACTCGCTGGATTGCTTCAGCAGTTCGGGCGAGGCACTGCCGAGAATGAGGAACCGCGCCGGCAGCGGTTTGCGGTCGGCGAGCACTCGCAGCAGCGGAAACAACTCGGGCCGTCGCTGGACTTCATCGATCACGACCAGTCCCTTGAGCGGTCGCAGGGCGAGGTCGGGCTCCGCAAGCCGGGCGAGGCTCTGCGGATCTTCCAGGTCGAAATAGTTCAGCGAGTCGGGCGGTACCAGGGCTCGGGCGAGCGTGGTCTTGCCCGACTGACGCGGTCCGAGCACGGCCACTACGCGGCTGCGCCGCAAGGCGGTGGCGATGGCTTTCGCATCTACGGAGCGCCGGATCATGTCATTAGCTTACCATGAAAATCGAACAGCGTCCTTTCGATTTTCATGGTAGACACATCCCGCGAGTCACCGCTCCAGCGAGCGGTCTGGCTCGGGAGGAAGCGCGTCGTACAGCGCCTGCAGTTTGCGGTTTTCCGGCTCGGCTTGCATCCACTTGGCCAGCGACAGACGGGCATACTCACTGTCCTGAAGCTGCTGAGCCAGTTGAAAACTCTCGGAGTTCAACAGGATGAGGAAACGCTTGCGGTGGCTGGCGGGCCAGTTTGCGGGAATGGGCAGCGACGCGGCGGCTGTGAACTGTTCGCGGGCAGCGGGCCACTGCTGCTGCTGGCGGGCGAACTGGCCGAGAATCAACGCGGGCATCGGATGCACTGGCGATTCCGCACGGGCGTCGCGGAGCAACTTCAATCCCAGTTGCGGGTCGCCGTTGGCGAAGCAGAAGACCGCGAGCAACACTTTTGGCGGGTGCGTGTACGGTGCCAGTTGCTGGGCCATCCCGCAATACTTCAGGCTCTCGTCGTAATGCTTGCGTTTGGCACTGATCTCGGCGAGTTTGAGATAGATTTTGGCCATCTTCGGGGAATCGCCGAGCGCGCTGGTGCAGACGACGGCTGCCGGATCGAGTTGCCCGCGTGCAATCAGCAGATCAGCCAGATTGATGTGCGCGTCCAGCAGACCGGGCGAGAGCAGTACGGCCTGGCGATATGCATGTTCCGCGGACTCCGATTGCTTCTGTGCGGCGAGGGCCTGACCCAGCCCGAACCACGCGAGCGGATACTTCGCATCCCTTGCGAGCGCACGGCGGAACTGAGCCTCGGCCCGCACGGCATCGCCGCTCGCCTGGTACGCCATCCCCAGGCTGACGACAGGCGAGACACTCTCTGGCCCGGCGTTCAGCCGTTGCTCGAGGATCGCAATCGCTTCGCCTGGTTTACCGCTGCCGATGTAGCAAGCCGCGAGGGCTTCCTGGCTCCAGATGTTGCCGGGATCGAGTTCAAGCGTCTTGCGATGTCCGACGATTTGCGACTGAAGCTCGTACTGCTTGTAGTCCTCCATCAGCACGGCCCGCTGGTCGACATGGACCGGCGTCACCTGCAGATAGACATCTGCCATTTCGTCGGTGGCATTGGAGCCGTAGCCCACGCGGCGTGGCGGCTGATTGCGATTGCGAATGTTGTCAGCGGAATTGTCGTACGCGAACTTGGAGAGGATGCGTGTCCCGCGTGGCAGGCGTACCGGCTGCCGATAGCGATAGGCATCGTGCCAGTTTTCGTCGAAGCGCGGGATCGTGATCAGGGCCTGCCGCGAGCCGTCGGGCCGCTCGGCATGCACCTGCAACTCCGTGCACAGCGAATGAGCATGTGGGAAGATCAGATGCACATCCACATCAATGGGCAAAACATATTTGTCGCTGACAGTGTGATTTTTGGCCCCGGCGGGGATGTCGATATTGCTGCTGCCGATCCGCAGCATGGCGGGGTGTTGCCGTGGTGGGTCTTTGGCGAAGTGGATTCCGATGCGGAACTTGACGACTTCGGTCTTGCCGGTGGGCTGCATGTGGGTGTGCAGCACCAGCGCGGATTTGGGGACGAGCCGCCAGGCGACCGAGTCCGTGCCCGGGTCGGCGATCAGGCCGGGAGCCCAGATCACGAGTTGCCCGTCGGGATCCTGCGCCCAGGCCATGCCGGCGTAGCCGGGCTCGGGATCTTCCGCGTCGCGGCGGATCGATTCGTTGGTGCTGTCGACGCCGAGGCGGGCGTGATGCGTGACCCGCGGGTTGTCAGGGCGCAACTCGATCGATCGCACCCAGCGTGGCGTGTCGAGCGGGATCGGCACCACGAAATTGCGAAACACGTCGCGATCGGTGCTCGTCAGCGTGTATGAGGGGCTCTCCAGGATCAGATCAGGTGGCCCGTTCTGCCAGCCGTCGGCGAACACCGGCGCGGGAGGCAACTCCGCCGCGTCACCTGCCAGCGTTCCTGCAGCAACCCACTCTTGAATGGTCTGCAATTCGGCATCGCTGAGCCGTCGCGAATCGGCAAAGAGGTCGTGCCCTTCCGCCGGCAGCCAGGGAGGCATGAAGCGTTTCTGCGTCACGTCCACGATCTGTCGGGCACGATGTCGGACGTCGTCATAGGTCAGAAGGCTGAACGGAGCGGCTTCGCCGGGGTGGTGACAGGGAGCGCACTTGGTGAAGACAATGGGAGCTACGTCGCGTGTGAAGGTCACCGGCCCGCGGACTGCTGCACGCTGCCGCACGGCGTACCACGCTGCCATGCCGATGACAGCGAGCACGAGCACGGAGAGGATCGCGCGACGGTGGCGCATCGGCATTAGTCTTTCAGATCGGCGATCAGGCAGCCGACGGCCGGGGTCCGCGCCACGGCGACAGCCCGACCCT
>JBGSSZ010000294.1:0-3769 GCA_041736785.1 Limnoglobus sp. | reverse complement strand
CGGCAGCGGTTCGGGCGGCGTCGGCGTCTGCCGCGACAGCTTCAGAAACGCAGTCTGGACCGCATCCTCCGGCGTGCCACACCACTGGCGGGCATACAGCACCAGCGCCGGGCCGTGTGTGTCAACCAACCCACTCAGTGGTTCCGGCTCCATCATGACAGGAAGTGCCGCTCAGACGATCTCATTTCACAAAGTTGCAGATCATCGTACGCGGAACGGGAGGATGTGCTGGCCACAATGCCAATCGGATATGCTGATCCAACCAGTCTCTGATTTCAGTCTCGGTGATGCTGGTCACCGCGTGGTCCCAAGGCGGACACCCAAGGCGGCGAATATCGACGCCGCTGCCAAAGTTGCGGACGAATCCACTGCCGCGCTGATCGGTGGTGATACAGCACTTGGCAGAGGATTTCGTTGACCACTGCAGTGTCCAACTTGCTCTGCACGACAATCCGCGGAGCGACTCACAGGATGCGTCGGCGAATGGCGGGAAGCAAGCCCGCGAGAAGGAGCAGTCCCAGTGCCGGCTCGGGCACGGGTTGGACGAAGTTCAGATACAGCGCGGTCGAGTCCTGACTGAGCATAAAGGTCCCGGCCCCGGGATTTGAAAAGACCGTGCCGCTGATGCTCCCGAGCGTCGCGGTGCCGGTGAGGCCGCCGGATGTCAGGATCGTCCAACTGTAATTCAAGGTGTTGTCGAAGCCGGTGGCAGGCGAGTCGATCGAAGCGATGTTCACAATCAAGCCGCTGACGTCAGCGGTGCCACTGACCGTGATCACGTCGAAGTTGGTGTGCGGCAGTGCCGGGGAACTGAAGCCGTCGGGGACAAAGCTCGTGGAGCCGGCACCGGCTGTGGCGAGTTCAAAGTCGTACGCGCCGCCGAGGATCGCACTGCCCGTGATCGCCAGTGTACCGGCTGAGGTTCCGGGGGCGATGGTCGTTCCCGACGGGGCCGCGAAGCCGACGGTTGCAGCGTTGACGGTCCCGTGTCCGCCAAGTGCTTGACCGAACGCGAGCGTGAAGTTCGCTCCGTTGAAGTTGCTGCCGCCAGTGAGTGCATTCACCTGCAACACGGCAGTGCTGCCGGGTGCGGTGCCGACGATGATCTGCGGGCTGGTTGCGAAACTGCCGCTGTCGGAGAGTGCCATCGAGCCGCTCCCGACTGTCGTCGAGCCGGTGTAGGTGTTCGCGTTGGTGAGAATGAGCGTTCCCGGCCCAGCCTTGTTCAGAGTGCCGCCGGTGATCGCGTCGGCGATCAGGGCATCGACTGTGCCGGTCAGGCCAGTGCCGATGTTGAAGGTGTGCGTCCCGGTGTCCGCCAGCAGCAGCGTGGGCCCGGCCGTGATGGCGAGGTTTGTGCTGGCGTCCACGGTTGTGATCGTGCCGTCGTTCCAATTAATGGTGCGGTTCGCAGTATCAGTGCCGGTGCCGGTGCCGTTGGCAATCGTGGTTGCCTTCAAGGTCGCGCCGCTGTTGAGATTGAGCGTGGCGTTGATGACGGCCGAGCTACCCAACGTGTGAGTGACCTGCTGATCGGCCAGGAACAGAGTGCCGACAGTGACAGTGCCACCGTTCACTGTGAGAATTCCGGTGGTCGACGAGCTGGATCCGCCGTTGTCGAAGCCCACGAGGTTCTGACCGATGATGATAGTGACGGCATCGAGCGCACCGCCACCCATGACGAAGTTGCCGGTGGTGATCAGGGAATTGCCACCAGCCTGGCTACCGCGGGCGTTCTTGCCGATCGTCAAGGTCGTGATCATGGCATCGAGCGTGCTTGTGCCGCCGACGTTGGTGGCCAAGTCCACCGTACCCACCTGTCCGGCGATGTTCGGGCCGCTGGAAACTCCCAGGGTCATGCTCGCAGCGCGGCTGGTTTCATCGCTGCCTCGAATCGTCAGAGACGTGTCCGTGCCGAACAAGTACTGCAGCGTGCCCGCACTGCGATTGCCGCCAATGATCAGACTGTCGGCATTGATTGTGGTGTCTGTTCCCAGATTGACGGTCCCGGAGTTGACCGTCGTGTTGTTATTCCCGGTCAGATCACCAAGGATGAACGCAGTCGCGGTGATCGAAGTGGTCGCGGGCAAACTCAGTGTGCCCGACGCTCCGGCGCTGACGGCCGTGTTGAGACCGGAGACGCGGAATGATGTGGTCGCACTGTCGTAGTCAAAGGTGCTCAAACCGCTGAAATCGAAGATTTGCGACGATCCGGCGGCAGCAATGCCGACCTGGAATGCGCCACCATTCACAGTCAAGGTGGTCCCGGCGACACTGGCGGTGATGGCGCTGGGACTGCTGACATTGGCGAGAGTCTGGCTCGTCGCTCCGAGGTCCAATGAGGCCGATGCAGTGAAGCTCACGGTGCCGGTCGTCGGCAGTCGGTTGTCCGCGCCGCTGAGGGCGAGGACACCGCCACCGATCGTGGTGAGCCCTGTGAACGTGTTCGCATTGGTCAGCGTCAGAATACCGCCGCCGGTCTTGGTCAGTGCGAAATTGTTGTCATTCGTGCCGCTGCCGCCGAGGACTCCGTCGAACGTGTTGCTGCCGTCAATATTCAGCGTCAGCGTGGACGCGGTAGCATTGCCACCGACGACGCGATTGTCCGTGCCGGTGCCCGCGGTGAGCAGACCGATGAGTGACTGATTGCGGCCGTCGAGCATGAGGCTGCCACTGGTATTGAGCGTGCCGTCGCCGAGCGTAACGATCGTTGCAATGGGCAGGCGGTCGCTACTGGTCGCCAGGGCGAGAGTCCCGTTGGCGATGGCGGTGTTTCCGCTGTAGGTATTTCCGCCGCCGAGGGTCAGCGTTCCGCTGCCGAGTTTCGCAAATCCCTGGGTGTTCGTGCTGTCGATGACGCCAGTCAGAACGACGCTGCCCGCTCCGGTGTCTAGTCGGATCTCCGCAGTGCTGTTCTTGATGCGTGCTGCGATGTCGTCAGTGTTGCCGGCAGCGAATTGAAGCGTGCCGCCGCCGAACGTGATGTCGCCGCTTCCGAGGCCGCTGCTACCAAAGGTGACGGTGCCGCCATTGAGCGCGGTGACTCCCGTGTAGCCGTTGACGTTGGTGATCGTGAGCGAGCCGACGCCACCCTTGGTGAGGCCGGTGGTTCCCGTGATGCCAAAGGTACCCTGCATGATGTAATCGCGTGTCGAGTTGTCGAATGTCACGCTATTGGGGCTGACAGCAGCAGCGTTGATGTTGACCGTGGTGCTCGTGGCACTGACGGAATCATTGAAGGTCACCACATCAGGAGGGGTATTGATGTAGGCGGTCGGGCTGTTGTTGGATGTCAGATTCCAGTTGTTGGTGGCCGTGTCCCAACCGTTGGCGAGGTTCGCGCTGCCGGTCCAGATGATCGTGTCGATGCCAGTGATGGTCAGTGTGATTTCGTTTCCGGAATTGGCGAGGCTGCTGATGGCGCGGGCCGGCAGCGGAGCCACGCTGAAATCCGCGGTGCTGGTGCCGCCGCTGTAGGTGCCGTAGCTGAAGATCTTGTAGGGCGTGTTGAGGACGACGCCGGCAACGTCGCTAATCTGGATGGAGACTGTGCTGGTGCCATTGGTAGTCAAGTCTCCGAACACGGGGAATGCTGGGGCGCCCGTGTAGCTGGCGAGCGTGCCGATGTTCACCGTGCTGCTGCCGCTGAAGACGAGCCCGCCGAGTGTCAAGGAGCCGAGGCCGCCGCTGCCGGCTTCGAGGATGCCGCCGACGCTGATGGTGGCAGTGCCGTTGATCGAGCCTGTGCCGCCGAGCGTGGTGCCGCTGG
>JBGSSZ010000291.1:0-1546 GCA_041736785.1 Limnoglobus sp. | reverse complement strand
AGGCAGCGTCACCGGCGGCGGATCGGGCAGCTTCGGCGGCTCCGCCTTCGGCTCGGCTTTCTTCTCGTCCTTCTTCTCTTTCGTATCCTGAGCCCGCGGCGCGGGGAGCTTCACAAGCTCGCCGGTGAACGGTGCCACGATCGGCTCAATCGGTGCCTGAGCCGCTGCGAACAGCGCCGACGCACCAAACGCCGCCATCGTGAACAGGCTTCGTCGCATCTTCAGCGTCATGGCAAAATTCCTTAGTGGGGAGTCGACGCAGTTGCGCCGTGTTCTTCTTTCTCAGCTTTTTCGGCCTTCTCAGCTTTGGCTTCTTTCACCGCACGCCGGAACGGCTGCAACGCAAATACGTCCAGCACGTGCCGTGGTTCCGAGGCGTACAGACTCGCAAAGGAGGTCACCTTGCGGCCCGTCGGCCACAGCCCCGGCGTCACCGTCCACGGTCGCCGACTGAATAGTGTGTAGTCCATGCCAAAGGTCGTCTGATCGGTGTAGCCCAGCACATTGTGCGGGGTCACGCTCGGCAACAGTCGCCGCACCCGCAAGAACAGGCCCGACGTCTCCGCGTTGTGCTGCTTGGGAATGTGCGGCGGCGGAGTCCGCTCCGCAAAGCGTTGTTCGTCCGCACCGGCAACGCCGGCAGTGATCAGAAGCAGGATTACGCGCAGCATAAGCACCTCTCCGACCGTATCGGGTGCATCGCCCGCTCGGATGGAACGCGTCCGGTGGTTGCTGACGATTCGGCCAGTTGTAACGCCCGCACAACTGGCAAAGATTGCCCAGATTATCTGAATTGCCGTTTGACTGAACGATGCAAAATGTGAGTCTGAACGCGTAAACCACGCTCAATACCGGCAGTCAAACCCCAACGTGACGCCCTGGACCCAGAAGTCGCTGCGGGCGAAGGGGACCACGGGCCTGTTCGGGCCGAGCGAGGTGCCGAGGTTAGCGATGGCGCTGCGGCTGGGGTCGATGGTGAGATCCACCTGATCGCCGGGGCGGACCGCGTCGCTCAGATAGAGGAAATCGTAGCCGACGTAGAAGTACGAATTGTCGCCGATGCGGTAGCCGATGTTCAGCCGGGCTTCGGGCAGCACGGCGAAGTGCGATTGCAGTTCGCGGCCGGAGTTGGAAGGCAGTGCGAGGAACCCGCCGGGGAAGCGCTGCACGGCCGGGAGCGGCAGCGCCGGTGTGGCAATCGAGCTGCCGCCGCGGATGGCGACGGTCTCGAAGTTGGTGCCGAAGCCGACCTTGCCGGACAGCGTAAAAAGCCAGCGACCGCTGATGCCATCGACCTTCAAGCCGAGTTGACCGCCCTGGAAGTTGTTGCGGGCGTCGAACTGATCGTAGGCGTTCAGGAGCATGCCGGGCAGCAGCGAAGTCTGTGCGATGTGCAGCCCTTCGTTGACGCCGAGGTAGCGATAGCCGACGATGCCGGTGACGCTGGTGTCGCCGGCGTCGACGAGGGATTTGACAAGGTTGACCTCCCAGCCCTGCACGCGTGTGGTGGTCGCGACTTCGACGCCACCATTGACGACGGGAAGGA
>JBGSSZ010000282.1:0-6425 GCA_041736785.1 Limnoglobus sp. | reverse complement strand
AGCGGTGCCGAAGCTCCGCAACCACGAAGCGGGATCAAGCTCCGACCCAGCCCCCGGAGGCCATGAGAATGCGGTTCTACAACCAACCCCACGCATACTACTGCGGCGGCGATCTGCACGCAAGGACTTTGTTTCTGCACGGAGAGGTTTCTGGAACGCACTCGCCCGAGTGCCTGCTTCGACTTGGCGACGAGCCGCGGGTACCGATCCCGTAGAAGTGTTTGGCACCGCCGCGGCCTGACCACGACGAGTGCGAATGTTGGAATCGTCGCGATGCTGAGCCGTGGTGATTGGCCCGTTCTGGCCGTTCGTGCTGGCCACGACCAGCATCGGCCAGGAGGGCCTCGACTTTCATCGCTACTGCCATGCGGTGGTGCACTGGAATCTGCCGTCGAACCCCGTGGACCTCGAGCAGCGGGGAAGGCCGCGTGCACCGCTACAAGGGCCACGCCGTGCGGAAGAATCAGGCCCACCGGTTCCGCACGAAGCGCAAGACCCCTGGCACGCGGCGTTCGACGCCGCCGTCAGTGATTACGCCGACGATCCTCACCTGCGGGCATTCTGGCTCGCCGCCGAGGCCCGGATCGAGCGGCACATACCTGTCTACCCACAGAGCCGCGACGTCGAACGGCTCCTGAGCTTTGAAAAGTCGCTTGTGCTCTACCGGATGGTGCTCGGTCAGACTCGCCAGGACGGCAGACGCATTGTCGTGAACCTGATTCGATGCGGTCGTCATGAAAAAGATCGCAGGAGTGCTGAATGCTCTGGCCCATGACTTTGAACAGTGAGCCATCGCCGCTGGTCACCTTCGCTGCGAAGTGTGATCGAGAGATGGTCTGCCGGGAGACACTCGGCGAATTTCTCCGCCCACTCGATCAGGCAGACGCCGTCGCTGCTGAAATACTCGTCGATGCCCAGATCGCGAAATTCGTCGGCTGACTTCAATCGATAGACATCGAAGTGATAGATGGGGAGCCGGGCAGCATACTCCTGAATCAACACAAACGTCGGACTGGTCACCACGGCGGGGTTCGCAATTTCCAAACCTTCCGCCACGGCTCTCACGAAGTGCGTCTTGCCCGCTCCGAGCGGCCCGTTCAGAGCAATCACCGCACCTGGAAAGAGTGCGGCTCCCAATTTGCGGCCGCAACGTTCGGTTGCGGCCAGATCGACAAGCTCGATGTTCACGACTTGGCGATTTTGTGAGCGCGGGCCGCCTTGTGACGCAGGTACGCCTGCATGAATTCGTCGAGGTCGCCGTCGAGAACCTGCATGATCGCAGGATTCTTCATTTCGATGCCCGGCCGTTCGTCCCGCACCAGTGTATAAGGCTGCATAACGTAGCTGCGGATCTGGCTGCCGAAGGCAATTTCACCTTTGGCGTCGTAGCGATTAGCGATGTCACCGAGTCGCTTCTGCTCTTCAATCGCATAGAGTCGCGACTTGAGCAGTGCCAGGGCGTTGGCGTAGTTTTTGGGCTGGCTGCGTTCGGTGCGGCTTTCGGCGCGGACGCCGCTCTTGTGAATGAGCCTGACGCCCGACTGCGTCTTGTTCTGGTGCTGCCCGCCCGGGCCACCGCTGCAGAACGTCTGCATTTCGAGTTCTTTTTCGTTGACTTCGATGTTGATGTCGTCGTCGAGTTCGGGAAGGACATCGACGGCAGCAAAGCTGGTCTGGCGAGTGTCGCCGCTGCCGAACGGGCTGATGCGCACGAGTCGGTGAACACCCATCTCGCTCTGCAGATAGCCGTAGGCATACTCGCCGGCGATTTTGAACTCGACGCTCTGCAGCCCGGCTTCGAGGTTCGGCTCTTTATCGATCTCTTCAATCGCGAAGCCGTGAGCCTGAGCCCAACGCGCATACATGCGATAGAGGATTTCCGCCCAGTCACAAGCGTCGGTCCCCCCGGCACCGGGCTTGATGCTGACGATGGCATTGGCACGATCCTGCCCGCCGCTCATCATGGCTTTGAGTTCGAAGTCTTCGAGTTTTTTGAGCGACTTGCCGAGTTCGCTTTCCAATTCGGCTTCAAACCCGGCATCTTCCTCGGCCAACTCCATCATCGCAGCAAGGTCGTCGGAGGAGCGTGCAAGCTCCTCGTACGGCTTCACCAGTGCGTTCAGGCTTTTCACCTGCTGGATGGTTTTCTTGGCGTGCTCGGGGTTGTCCCAAAAGCCGCCTTCGGCCATGGTCGCGTCGAGCTTGTCCCGCTGCGTGAGTTTGGCAGCGATGTCAAAGAGACCCCCGGAGCTGGGCCAGGCGGCTGGCGAGATCGTCGGTCTGTCGGCGGAGTTCCGGGTTCATAGCTGTGCCTTCGGGTTCAGAATAAATCATCGTATTCACTGCCACGTCACTTGGCAAACCGAATCAGACGGGATAGTGCTAGCTGCTCTCCCCCATTTCATGCCCGTGCTACGGAGTGGAGATATGTTCGGAATGCCACGTCATTGCAACTGTTGCAACAGCAGTGAACTGCACGTTTCCCGAAGTGCGACGCTCCGCAAGCTCGCCCGTGTGTTCCTGCTTCATCCCATCCGCTGCGAAGCCTGCAGCACGCTCGTCTGGCGATTCAGCGTCGCGATACCCAAGCGAAAGAAACCGATTACGATTTAGCGCTCGGGTGTGAGCGCCGGCGGATTCGTCACGGGAGTTTGTGCCTGAGGCCACTGCTCCTCCAGCAGCAGGCCCGAAAGCTCACCGGCGGCCCGCCACGCTTCGCCCAGTGATTTGTTCGTCTCCAGTCGGGCTTCCGCCACGGCTCGTTGCGCCTGCAGCACTTGGATCGTGTTGAACTGGCCGGCGTCGCGGGCTTTTGCGATCAGCTTGAGGGCTTCGTTGGCTCGCCCCAGAATGTGGTCGCGATACCATTCCGCACGTTGCTTGGCACCAGCGTAGTTTCGCATGCTGGTGGCGACGCGCTCCGCGAGATCGTTCTCAACGCGCCGGACATCCTGATGCGCCATCTGGATCTGTGCCATCGCCGCGTGGATCGTGCCTTGATTCTTGTTCCACGTCGGCAGCGGCAGACTGGCCGCGAGCATCCAGTCGTTGGAGCGGTTCTGGTCCTGCCACGTGTAGCCGCTCGAGACGGTGATGTTTGGGATCGGTTCTGCCTGGGCTCGCCGCAAGGCCGCGCGAGCACGTTCGACGCCGATCTGGGCCGTGCGAACCTCCGGATGAACTGCGAGGACCATCGCGCGGGTCTGTTCGCCGTCGTATTCCGGCAGCGGCACATCGAACGATGCGACCAGCACCACCGGTGGCAGATCGTTTTCACCCACCACAGCGGCAAGCCGTCGAAAGGCACTCGGGAGTTCCTGCTCGACGGCTTTCAACTCCGCCCGTCGGGTCTCGCGTTCGATTTCAAGTTGCAGAATGTCGAGCGGTGTGGAGACGCCGGCTTGCACCGCGGGTTTCAACTTGTCCACCGCTTCAGCATTGATCCGCACGAGTTCGGCCAGCACGATCCGCCGCTCTTGTAGTGCGTACACCTCAAAGAAAGCAGCCCGCACTGTGCCGATCACGGCGAACCGTTCCGCCATCGCGGCGAGGTTGGCCTGATCGACTTCCTTCGCCGCGACGGCTTGACTGAGCTTGAGCTTGCCGCCGCGGACGATCTCCTGCGAGACCTGCGGAGTGAGAATGCCGAGCGTTCCGGTGCGGTCGCCCAGTTCGTCGGCATTGAATGCGAAGACCGGATTTGGATAGAGCCCGGCCTGCGTGTAGTTGCCGCGGGCGGCGTCAATTGCAAACGAGGCCTTCATCACTCGCGGATGATGTGCGATGGCGGCTTTGATGAAATCATCGAGCGACAGCGTGGCGGGGGCATCCACAGTCACGACCGGGATCGGCTCCGCGGCGATGCTCACGCCCGCAAGGCTGGTCATCGTCGCCAGCATCGCAAGGCTCCGCAGCATCAGGCACTCCGCAATGTTCTCCAGTCCTTAAAATCGGCATCTCAGGATCAGGACTCAAGTCGAACTGCATTGCCAATGTGAACGCACCGGAGACGAAAACCCCGGTGCGAAGCTGGGCTTTCGTTATTTCTGCTCGAAATCGCCGGTGTAGGGCTTGGTTCCGATCTTGCCGCTGAGGCTGCCCTTCAGCTTCTTGTCGGTCTTCACTGCGTCGTGTTTGCCGACGAACACCGTCGATGAGCCCTTGGGGTCGTCCTTGGCGGGCTTCGGTTCGAGCTTCACAGTCACGGGCTTTTCACCTTTGATGGTGAGTGTGAGCGACTTGGAGGCGATGGCCTTCATTTTCTGTTTGTGGAAGTCGTCGTGGTTGCCGTAGATGTAGACGGTCACGTCGCCACTCTTGGCATCGGTCACGACTTCAACGTGATACTCCTCATCGCCCCACTCGACGATGCAGCCTTTGTGCGGGCCGACATCGTGCGCATCCTGAGCCACGACCGGGACACTGAGAGCGCACAGCGCGCCGAGGACCAGTAGAGCTTTCATCGTCGTCTCCTTCATGGAGTGAGAGTGCCCCGGTCGACAGTCGACCGGAGTTGCCATCAGTCCGCCCTTGTGAGCGGGATCGGTGCGGTGACTGGCGAGCCGTCGAGCCCGTCAGCGTCGGTCTCGTGAACAGCGATCGTGGCGGCCGCTCGACCGCTGAACCGCCAGAACAGTCCCGGATGCAGCAGGAATTCGCAGAAGGTGCTGGTAATCAACCCGCCGAGAATCACCGTCGCCACGGGGTAGAGTATCTCACGGCCCGGCTGATGGCCCGCGAGCACGAGCGGCACGAGCCCGATGCCTGCCGTCAGTGCGGTCATCAGCACGGGCGAAAGCCGCTCCAGACTGCCGCGGAGAATCATTGCCGTGCTGAATGTTTCGCCTTCGTGCCTCATCAGGTGCACGTAATGCGTCACGAGCAGAATGCCATTGCGGACAGCAATGCCGCCCAATGAGATGAAGCCCACGAGGCTCGCCACGGTCAAAGTCTGCTGCGTGATGATCAGCGCACAGACGCCGCCGATGAATGCCGTCGGGATGGCATTGAGAATCTGCAGCACGATCCGCGCACTCGGAAAGAGCATGTAGAGCACAAAAAACATCCCGATGATGCTGACAACAGCGAGGATGGAGATCAGTCGCGTTGCCCGCTGCTGGCTCTCGAACTGCCCACCGTATTCGACGAAATAGCCTTCCGGCATGGGGACATCGGCGGCGACACGCTGCTTGATGCCGGTCACCACGGTCTGAAGGTCCTTGCCGAGCGCGTTGCAGCGGATGACAATGCGGCGGCGGAGGTTCTCGCGTTTGACCTGGTTGGCCCCCGTATCTCCACCTGTGAGCGGGGTGATGTCGGCGAGTTCGGAGAGCAGCACCTGACCGCGACCACCGGGGAGATCGAGCCGCAGTCGGCCGAGATTGGCGATGTCGACGCGATAGGGCTCTTCGAGTCGCACGAGCAGATCGAAGCGACGCTGCCCTTCCACGACCTGCGAAACCACTTCGCCGCGGATCGCGGTCTGCACGAACTTGCCGACCGTGGCTCGGTCGATGCCGTAGTACGCGAGATCGTCGGCCCGCAGCTTGATGTGGACTTCATCGATCTTGCTGATCGGCTCAATGGCCAGCGAACTCACTCCCTCAATCCCCGCAATGCTGGCTTTGATTTCATTGGCGATCTTTTCGAGCGTGTCGAGATCGTCGCCGTAGACCTTGATCGCGATCTGTGCGGTCGAGCCCGACACGAGGTGACTGATCAGGTGAGCCAGCGGTTGCTCGACTTCGACGTCAACGCCACTGATCTCAGCTTTCACCGCGTCCTGCAGCAGTTCGAGAATCTGCTCGCGGCTGACACCGGCGTCAGGATTGATCGTGACAAAGAACTCATTCTCGTTCGGCGGGTCGGCGTGCTCGTCCATCTCCGAGCGACCCGTGCGGCGGCCATACGCCAGAATCACACCGCGCGGATTGCGATCGCTCCTGAGAAATCGCTTCAGCACCCGGTCACCGACTTCGCTGACGCGGTTCGACGCTTCGACCGAGGAGCCTGCCGGCAGTGTGATGTTCACCTGCACGGTCCCTTCGTCGAACGAGGGTAGAAAGTCGGCACCCAGCGTCGTCACTCGCCAGCCGCAGTACGCCGCGACCAGCCATGTGAGTATTAGCAGCAGCCCAGCCCGCCGCATGCTGAACCGGATGAGGTGACTGGCGAACCATTTCAGCACGCGGACGAGGATTCCATCGCGGTCGCGGTGCACCGCTTTCGACCTGGCGAGCAGATAGTACGACAGCACCGGCGTCACCGTCAGCGAAACGACCAGCGACGCGAGAATCGAAGTGATGTAGGCGATGCCGAGTGGCGCGAACAGCCGCCCCTCGATGCCGGTGAGCGCGAAGAGCGGCAGGAACACGAGGATCACGACCGCCGTGCCGAAGACGATCGCGGTGCGCACCTCGGCACTC
>JBGSSZ010000253.1:0-1549 GCA_041736785.1 Limnoglobus sp. | reverse complement strand
CCGCCGCGTTTGTCCCGGCTCCCACGACCAGCACGCCGACTCCGATGCCACGTGATAACGGCGTGGTCGTCTTCCACCCCACCCCCACCGAATCGGCCGACATCGCCGCGGAACTGACCACCGCGATCAGCCTGCGGATGAAGCCGCCGCCCGAGCCGCCCAGCGATCTGCGCCTCAGCACGGGAGCCTGGCTGGCACTCACCGCCACGGGCATCAGCCTCTGGATGCTCAGCATGATGCGCTTCGATGACGATCCAGCGAAGCAGCTTCTGCAATCCGTGGGTATCATCGGCATCGTCGAACTGGTGATCTCCTACGTCTGGATCGCCTATCTGTCCGGTCGGAAGTCCACGCGGCGCGGGCTGCAATCGCTGCTACCGCCGATCTGGCTCTATCGCCTCGCACACCCTGCGGACAGTCCGGGCTATCGACCGCTGCGATTCTTCGTCGCGGGCACGCTGCTCATCGTGATCGCCCTGCTCGGCAGTCGGCTCCGCCCCGTGGTGCAGCAGTTCACCGGTGAGCCCGAAACCCGCACCGTGGAGATCCCCAAGCCGATCAACTCCCCGCTCTCGCGGCTGAAAGAAGCCCAGAGCCAGAACGTCAATCATCTGGTGGTGACTGCGCTGACCGAACTGACCACCGACACGGCAGCGTTCACCGCGAGTGAGGAGGAGACGCCACGACTGATCGCCGAACTCCGGCGACTGCGGAAGCACGACAATGGCGAGGTCCGCGGTGCGGCACTGCTCGCGTTGAAGAAGTGGGCCGGGCTCGCCGCCGTGAAGCCCGACGTGCTGGCCGTGCTGAGGAACACGACCGCGGAGAGCCATGAACGGCGTGCGGCCCTGGACGTGGCCCGCGAATACAAGGACCGCGAGATCGCCGACGCCGTCGCCGGGTGCATCGGCTACCACGGCTTCTACGACGACAGTGCCCGCCGCGCCGCCGACACCCTGCGGGCCATCGGACCGCCCGAAGCGGAGGAGGCTCTGCTCGCCCGCTTTGAGAATGAAGACCTCCGTCTCCGCGGCCTGCCCAATCTGCTCGTTGAGATCGGCGGACCCAAATCGGTTGAGTATCTTCGCGCGTTGGCGAAGACGAGCAAGTCGAAGGAGATCCGCGACGCCGCCACCGAAACCGCCGACCGCATCCTGGCTCGCCCGAAGTAGGAAGCCCGCTCGTGCCGCAACCTCGACGCGAGCGGGTGGCACGGCAAACTCAGTCAGATAATTTTCAACGGCTCGTACCCGCAGTTATCCCCATCGAGCGGCAGGCGACGATGAGTTGATCGAGGATTTTCACAGCATCAGGCCTTACATCAGTTAAGCCAGTGAGTGTAGTCGATTGCGAGATGCAATTGCAAGCGTTTTCTGTCGTATTTGTTGACACAGGCCGCTGGCTTCGATTATACGCTTCCCAGTTTTTATCAGCTGCCGGTGATGTAGGGGCAACCACAGACACTCCGGATGGTGGCGGGATTGAGGCATTCGCGTTGCCAGGCCGTCATCGCCGCGTCTTCGACCGCGTCCAAGTCCGCGTAGACCCG
>JBGSSZ010000113.1:0-3693 GCA_041736785.1 Limnoglobus sp. | reverse complement strand
CACAGCATGGGCCGCGGCCGCCCAACTTCGTCTTCATCCTCGCCGACGACCTCGGCTGGGCTGACCTGGCGTGCTATGGCAACACGTTCATCGACACGCCGAACATCGACCATCTCGCCGCACAGGGAATGCGCTTCAGCGACGCTTACGCGGCGTGCCCGGTCTGCTCACCGACGCGGGCCGCCATCATGACGGGCAAGAGCCCGGCCCGGCTTCACCTGACGACCTTCCTCCCGGGCCGCGGCGACAACCCGTCGCACAAAGTGCTCCATCCCAAGATTGTGCCGGCCCTGCCGCTGGCGGAGACCACGATCGCGGAACGATTCAAGGCCGCCGGTTACACCACAGCATGCATCGGCAAATGGCATCTCGGCCACTCGCCCAAGGAGCAGGGATTCGATGTCGTCCACGCGGGCAAAGCAAACACGCAGCCAACGGCCATCGAAGGTGGCAAAGGGGAATACGATCTCTCAGGCAAAGCTGTCGAGTTCATCACCGCGAACAAAGACAAACCGTTCTTCCTCTATCTGTCGCACAACTCACCGCACATCCGACTCGCGGCACGACGGCACCTGATCGAGAAATACAAGGACACCTTCAACCCGCTCTACGCCGCGGTGATCCACACACTCGACGACAGCGTTGGCCTGATCCTCTCCACGCTCGAACGGGAAAAGCTGACCGCGAACACGATCGTGATCTTCACCTCCGACAATGGCGGGCTGCACGTGCCCGAAGGCCCGGACGACGCCCCGACGCACAATTCACCCTGCCGGGCGGGAAAGGGATTTTTGTATGAAGGCGGTCTGCGAGTGCCGCTGATCGTGCGCGGTCCGGGCGTCCCGGCAGGATCGCAATCGCGGGTGCCGACGATCAGCACCGACTGGCCGCCGACACTCCTCGCTCTCTGCGGTATTGCGACCAAGGATACATTCGATGGTCTGGACTTGAGTGATGTCATTCGCGGCAAAACGACGGAACTCGACCGTACGCTGATGTGGCATATGCCGCATTACACGAATCAGGGTGGCCGACCCGGCGGTGCAGTGCGATCCGGAGCATTCAAGCTCATTGAAAACTACGAAGACGGCAGCCTGGAACTCTATAACCTTGGCGTCGATTCCCGCGAGGGGAGCAATCTGATCGATCAATATGCCGGGATCGCCGAGACGTTTCGCGACAAACTCACGGCATGGCGCAAGGAGGTCGGAGCTCAGGAGACGACGCCGAACCCCAAGTTCGACGCCGCGCTGCACAAGCAGATTTATCTTGATGTCGATGTCAACATGATTCCGTTTGAACTCACGGCGAAGAAGATGTCGGACCCGCTGCGGGAGTGGCGGAAGCGGGTCGATGCGGCTGGGAAGAAGTGACACTCAGGCGAGTAGCTCTTTCCATTTCTTGACTTTCCCGGCGTCGAGTTCGCTGGCACGCTTGTTACCGACGCAGACGGCCCCACGCACCGCGAACCAGTCGGGCTCCGCAACGAGGAGTTTCTTGGCCAATTCGAGCGTCAAGGAACCGCCGAGGGCCACCTTCACTTTGTTTTCCTTGAGCATCTGAACGATTTCCACGATGGCGTCGAGCTTCATGTGGTTCAGCAGCGTCTTGCCGTCTTTGGCAAACGTGTCGAGGAGAAAGGCCTTGAAACGAAAGCGTTTGGCGAACTTTGCGACTTCCGCGGGCGGGATGCTCTTGGCTTTGTGCGCGTCGGCATAGGCGACGGCTACCACTTCCATACGGGCGGGCACGGCTCGTCGGGTGTCGAGCAGATCTTCGCCCCAGCCCGGTGCTTCCTTGTATCCGGCGAGGCCCCATTTAATGTAGGTCAGCGGGAGTTCGAGGTGCCAGACCGCTTCGGTCAGGATCTGTGGGCTCCATTCGCCGAGGGCGGCGCTCACCGGCACTTTGGCTCCGACTGCTGCGATGACGCTCTCCACGACGTCACCGGGTGCCATGCCCAACGGACCTTTGGAGGGGTCTTTGACATCGATGAGCGTCGCGCCGGCTTTTACGGCGGCGATCGCTTCCTCGGCGTTCTTCACGCTCACCAGCAGGCCGGTCTTCGCAGGCTTCTTCGCTTTGGCCACGGGTCCATCCTCGTGAAAAAATCTCACCGCGTCAGCGCGGGCCATCCTCCGGGAGCCGCACGACAAACTTCGGCAGCCTCGGAGGTGCCGGCGGTTTGGGCTTCCGCACAATCGCAAGCTCCGCTTCCACGCTGAAAAAGTTCGTGTTGCCGAGGCACGGCAGGAACTCGACGCGCTTGGCGTTCTTGAAGCGGAAGCCATACATTCGCGGCGGTTGAAACCGCTCGGCACCTGTACAGTGCCGCACGTCAGCCGCATAGGCTTCTGGCGATGAATACGTTATACACTCACAAAGCTCCGCGACACCGATGACGCCGCCGACGAGCCCGGCCGTGGTCATCAGCTGCGGGGTTGTGATCAGCCGCCAGGCATTGGGATCCCGCTCTGGTGTCTTTGAGGCGTGGATGAGAATTTTGCCTGTTTTACCGGTCAGCCAGCTGCGCACTTCCACTGTTTTTATGCCATGAACGATGAGGGCGGCCCACGGCTGCTTGATAGAAAGTGCTGTCCAAAGCTCAGGCATGGTGAGTCCGTTCGCAACGGCGCGCTAACGAATCGACTATTTTGAGGAATGACGCGAAGGCTGTGATTTTGCCAATGGCGCATCCTGTTCTAGTATTGCATGGTTCTTCATCATCGTACAGAAACGCCGAGCCAGCGGATGTCGCTGAATCTTTCGCCATTGCTGCAACTGCCTGCGCCGCTTGAGGGTTACTCCCTCATCGAGCGGCTGGGGCGTGGCGGTTTTGGCGAAGTCTGGAAAGCCGAAGCTCCCGGCGGCATGCTCAAGGCCATCAAATTCGTCTTCGGCGACCTCGAAGCTGAAGACGACGAGGAAAATCGACCCGCACGGCAGGAAGAAAAGGCCCTGAAACGGGTGAAGAACATTCGCCACCCGTACATCCTCTCGCTTGAGCGCTACGACAAGATCGACGGTCAACTGGTGATCGTCATGGAGTTAGCTGATCGCAATCTCTGGGATCGCTTTCGCGAGTGTCATGCTCTGGGAATGCCGGGCGTTCCACGCGACGAGCTGATGCGGTACATGGAAGAAACCGCGGAAGCTCTGGATCTGATGAACAACCACTATCACATCCAGCACCTGGATGTGAAGCCGCAGAATCTGTTCCTGGTCTTCAATCACGTCAAAGTCGGCGATTTCGGGCTCGCGAAAGTGCTGGAAGGCGTCCGTGGCACGATCACCGGCGGTGTCACACCAGTCTACGCGGGTCCGGAGACATTCAATGGCGACGTGAGCCGTTACACGGACCAGTATTCGCTGGCGATCGTCTTTCAGGAAATGCTGACGGGTCGGCGACCCTTCAACGGCAGCAACACCAAGCAGCTTGTGATGCAGCACCTGACCGGCGTGCCCGATCTGGAACCGCTGCCGATGTCGGACCGGGACGTGATCAGCCGCGGGCTGGCGAAGGAACCGGAACAGCGTTGGCCGAGTTGCTCCGAGATGGTGAAGGCGCTGAAGTATGCGAGCACGGTGGCCAACACTCCGGTCCCGACTCATTTTGCCCGGACCCGCACACCACCGGCCTCCGGGTCGGGTCCTTCGATCATTTCGACGCCGACACTGGCGCAACCCACCCTT
>JBGSSZ010000234.1:0-1825 GCA_041736785.1 Limnoglobus sp. | reverse complement strand
CGTCGCGGTCGCCACCCCGGAAGAAGCGGATCGTGGACCAGGCCCGCAGCGGCATCGAGACCACTGGGCGGCGTCGCACCGCATTCGGTCAACGCAGCGCCAGCAGATATTCCGACAGCCATACCGCGGGTTTCGCCGTCTGTGCTGCCCTCATGAAACGACTGGCTGTAGCCGGCACCGACGGGTTCGGTCGCAACACCTGAGAGTCGGAGGCAATGGGAAATCACGCACGAAAGCGCATTCTGCAGCAACAGGCATTGGGACAGCAGCGGCGGACAATATGGAATCCGGAACGCTTGAAACGGTTGGCGGTTCGGTCTAGCGTGTCCGTGACAAGTCCGGTTCAATATTGTCAGACCCGCGGCAGATTTGATGAGACGGTTCAGTAACGCTGCATACATGGAAGGAAGCCACTTACTGGCTTCGAAGGGAATGTGGCCGCATGAGCACGAGATCCCGCAGGGAACCGTCCTTTATCGGTTCATTGATATCGGTAAGAGTCCATCAATCATTGCTGCAGATGGTCCCTGGTGGTTCGAGTTCGAGTACTATCAGAAAATCAGGCACTTTTCCCGGCGCCACGGGTATCCGATTGGATATTCCGCGCGCATGTTCGCTGCAATCCTGTATGAGTGGAGCGCGGTCAACGCCGTGGTACGTGCCGAAGTTGCGTCTGGTCCTCTGAAAGTATGGAAGGGGAAAGGAAAGCAGGTAGCGGCAAAGGGAAAGGACGAGCGAGATGTGATCGTACGGCACCGACTCTTGGACGGGCACGTACAAACAACTGTCTCTCGCGAAATGACACCGCTGCAAAGTCAACTTGAAGTGCTTCAATTATTCATTCCTGGCCTGGGTGAGCCCCACAAGAAATTCGGCTCTCTTATGAAGCTCCTGGGGTCGGAGCAAATTCCGTCGGGGTAGCGAAAGGAAATGGGTCTGAACATGTGGCACTGCTACAGGCAACGACGCCGCGCTTCTGCCGCATCTCGATCTTGAGAGATGACAGGCGAGGCCGTTCGTCAACGAGAAGATCAGCGCTACCCAAAGCGGCCCGCTGCGAGGCTGCTCGGTCGATGAAAGCCGCAGAATCGGGAAGAATCCGATTGCATCTGCTTCCCGGATACTTAACGATCCGCCAACGCCTTTGAGCAGGAGCACCTTTCTTGCCCCCAGCTGCCCGGATCGGTGACATGCATGTTTGCCCGATGGTCACACCGGGGGTTCCGCCCATTCCGCATGTTGGCGGGCCGCTGGTCGCCGGGTCGGCCAACGTCCTGATCGGCTCGATGCTTGCGGCACGGATGAGTGACATGTGCGTGTGTGTGGGGCCGCCGGACGTGGTTGCCATGGGATCGATGACCGTTCTGATCAACTCGTTGCCCGCCGCACGAATGGGCGACCTGACAGGTCATGGCGGTTCGATCGTGATTGGGATGCCTACGGTTCTCGTCGGCGGATAGTGAATGGTCCCCTATCCCTTGCGAGGCAAAGGCATCGGACCCGTTCCCGCCGTCAACCGGGCGGGTTGCTACGTCCCAAGGCTGCGTCCATCGCTGAGAGCGTGCCCGGCCCGAAATCGCCGTCAAGGGGTCCGGTATAGAAGCCGAACTCGGTCAGCTTTGCCTGAAGTGCAATGCGTGTTTCTTGCTTGAACATGTCCGGGCTGGCCCTGAGCTGGTCCAGTGTCATGCTGCTGCCGCTTCGCAGCGCCTGATACAGGTAGCCGGCGGCGTCGTCCGCTGTCTTTCCCGGATAGTTCCCGTCGTCGATCATTGCGGCCACGTTGAACATCGCTTCCTGCTGGCGCTCGTCGGCCGCGCGCCGG
>JBGSSZ010000372.1:0-5145 GCA_041736785.1 Limnoglobus sp. | reverse complement strand
CAGCGGCACGAACGCCGGTGGCGCGGAGGTTCCCTTCGACGCCGTGAAGCCGAGCTTGCGTTGCCAGTAATAAAAGTTGGCCTGCTGAAGATCGCGCTGCTTGCAAAACGCAGACACGGTCAGACCCGACTGCCGCCATTCACCCAAGAGCGTCCGCCAGTGTTGCTCCCGCTGCGGATCTCGACTCGCCATGGCCTTCTCCCCAAGAAGAAAGCCAACAGCGTAACACAACAAAAAAGGCGTCTCATAACCGGACGGCTACACTACATCGACAGCCCCGGCAACGACCCCCGTGGCCCGCTGAAAGGTGACCATCGTGTCATCCGTGGCGGAAGCTGGGCCAAGCATGACATCGACTGCCGCTGCGCCGCCCGGCACCATCAGCACCCCGAGAAGCCCATGAATACCTTGGGCTTCCGCATTGTCATGATCCCTTCCGCCTGAACCGCGACTGACGAAGCGCGCGAAAATACTACAAACAGTATGGCGTGGTCATGCTGCTTGCGCATTTGCGCCGCTGAAGATACGCGACCTCACTGCTACGGGCGGAACCAATGGCCGACATTATCTACCGCTACGACGTCGATGATACTCACAAGAAGGACACACCTGACACGCCAGAAGCTGCGATCCGGCGTCTCGAAGCGGGCAATCGCCAGTTCGCCGCGATGCTCGACGGTCCTGCGGAAAGCTCGACTGTCATCCACTTCAATGCCGCCGATCTTGGTCTCTCTGGCATCGACGGCAAAGCACCCAAGCAGTCGCCCTTCGCAGCAGTACTTTCGTGTGCTGATGCCCGTGTACCTCTCGAGATGATCCTCGGCCAGGCGTGCAACGACCTCTTCGTCGTCCGCGTTGCGGGGAACGTGCTGGGTGCGGAATGCCTCGGCAGCATCGACTACGCGGTCAATGCCATGAGCGACAGCCTGAAGGTGCTGGCGGTCCTGGGGCACAGCGGTTGCGGTGCGGTCACGGCTGCAGTCGATGCGTTCATTGAGCCATCCAAATATCTCAGCTTCGCGTCGAGCCACCCGCTGCGGGCGATCGTCGATCGGCTCTTCGTCGCCGTGCGCTCCGGGCATCAGGCTCTCGAGACCGTCTACAGTCAGCAGGTGGAGGAACGGCCAGGTTACCGCAAAGCGCTGATCAGCGTCGCAGTGACGCTGAATGCTGCACTGCAAGCGGCCACCTTGCAAAGCGAGTTTCACGACAAGCTCGATGTGCTGAAAGTGGTCTATGGCGTCTACGATCTGGCCAGCCGCCGGGTGAAGGTGACGCTGGAAGCGGAAGACGATTTGACGATTGAGTTGGCCACACCGCCGGAAACCGATGAGAGCTTTCGGCAACTGGGCTTGCTGGTGGCCGGCAGCTCGCAGTTGCGCGAACTCCTGCAGTCATCACTCTGAGGTTCCATGCGTCGTCTGTTCATCACCATCTGGCCACCGCTCCCGGTCTGGCGGCGGCTAGATCTCGGCGTGCTCAGCGTGCTGCTCTACACGCTGACCGCGGAAATCGCCGCCGACGTCTGGGAGTTTGAGCCCGCACCCTGGCTCAGCGAACTCGGCATTGTCAACGCCGTGCTGCTGGGCGTCCTGCTCGGCTTCCGCAACAAAGAAGCCTACGAACGCTGGTGGGAGGCCCGTAAACTCTGGGGTCAACTCATCAACGACTCCCGCAACTTCGCACTCAAAGCCAAGGCCTATGCCGAACTGACGACCAGCGAGCGCACGCAGACCGCGACCGCGATCTATCACTTTGCACTGTCCCTGAAGTATCATCTCCGCGGTAAGAAGTATGGCTCCCCGCGGCCGGAATTCGCCCGCCCCGATCGCGAGCATCTGCCCGCGGATCTCTCGTTGCAATGCTTCGATCTACTCAAGGATTGGCGAGGTCAGAACAAAATCACCGAGTATGAATTGCTCCTGATCGACCCGCACGCCCGGGCACTGATGGACATCTGCGGTGCTTGCGAGCGGATTCAGAACACACCCGTGCCGCTGTCGTACCGCTCGCTGCTGCGGCACGGCACAGTCATTTATCTGCTTTCCGTACCGTGGTTCCTCGCCGGCGAAGCTGGCTACTGGGGCGTGGTCATCGTCGGCGTGATCGCTTACTTTTTGCTAGGCACCGAACTCACTGCGGAGAGTATCGAAGATCCGTTCGGCCTCGATGGCGACGATCTGCAGCTTGGCAAATACTGCGAAACAATCCGCGTGTCGGTGCAGGAGATTCTGGAAGTAGATGTCCCGATGCCGCTTCGGGCGTAGCACGTGACAGGCTTAGGCGAAGAGCCATTTCCCCACGCCGAATAGAACGCCCGCGAGCAGCATGGTGCAGGGGAGCGTGAAGACCCACGCCAGCAGGATCTTGCCGACGGTGTTGCGTTGCACACCGGACTTGTTCGCGGTCATGGTGCCAGCGACGGCACTCGAAAGAATCTGCGTGGTGCTCACCGGAGCGTGGAAGTAGTCAGCCGCGATGATCGTCGCGGCGGTCACTGCCTCCGCTGCGGCACCTTGCCCATAAGTCAGGTGCGACTTGCCAATTTTCTCAGCAACCGTTTTCACAATTCGCTTGTAGCCGACCGTGGTGCCGAGCCCGAGCGCGATCGCGGTGCCGAGCACAACCCAGAGCGGAACGTATTCAATCGGCTCGGCGAAGCACTTGCGGAGCTTGTCGAGTTGTTCACCATCGTGCGGGCCGTCGTACTTCTTGAGGGACTGCGAGATACGGAAGATGGCCTGGCGAACTTCCCAGCGATCGTCCTTCGGCACATCTTTGAACGTGGTGGCTCCCGCGAGTTGCCTGGTCAGGTACGCCACATCCTTCTCGCGGTCAGCGTGCAACTTCAGAGTGTGAAGCTCGGGGAGGCATTTCTGGACTGCCGTGACTTTGTCTGCGTTGTAGCTGTCGAGGGCATAGTGCAGTGGCATAAAGCCGACCAGCACGAGCAGCAGCAGGCCCATGCCTTTTTGACCGTCGTTGGAGCCGTGGGCGAAACTGACCCCGCCGCAGGTGACAATCAGTACGGCACGGACCCAGAGCGGCGGTTTGTCATCGCCGACAGGGGGTTCATACAGCCGCTTTTCGCGAATCACGAGCTTCATCGCCAGCAGGAGCAGTGCCCCGAATGCGAAACCGATGAGGGGTGTGATGAGGAGTCCGATGCCCGTGGTGCGGGCTTTGTCCCAGTTCACGCCATTCAGGCCCTGACCTTCGAGGAGGCCATTGGCCAAACCGACGCCGAGGATGGAGCCGATCAGCGTGTGCGAACTGCTGACGGGTAAGCCGACATACCAGGTGCTCAGATTCCAGATCACGCCGGAGAGCAGCAGTGCGAGCACAGAAATCAGTGCAGCCGTGCTCTTGGCATTCACGAGCAGATCGACGGGGAGCAGGTTTACGATGCCGAAGGCAACACCCGCGCCGAAACTGACGGTAATGAGCGCGCCGAGGAAGTTCATAAAACCTGAGTAGATCACTGCGGGCGTGGCACTGAGCGTGCGCGTGTAGATCACCGTAGTGACGGCGTTTGCCGTGTCGTGGAAGCCGTTGATGAACTCGAAACCGAAGGCAACGGCCAGTGCCACAAACAACAGAATCGTTGAACCAGTGTTCAGATCGGTGATGGCATCCCAGAAGCCCATCAGGCAGAATCCTCAGGCAGGCGGGCTGACGCCACGCTAACTAAGGGATCAGACCGTCGATCGACCAGCGATTCCGACAGTCTTCGCGCCAACTTCACAATCCGGGTGCTAAGTAAATCACATGACCCGATCGCCCCTGCTGGTGCTGCTGCCTCTGCTGATCTTTGCTGCATTAGGAGTGCGCGATCTGTTCGTGGGTGCGCTGCCGGATCTCTTCATCTACCGCGGTGGTGCAAGCCTCGGCTGGAGCGGCGAATCGCCCTACTCGCCGAAGATCAGTGCGATGGTCGCCGCACAGTGGCCGGAGGATGAGAGCCTGATCCGCAACTGCGGCTTTTTCCTGCCTCCGCAGGCGATTGTCCTTTTCGGTCCGTTCGCGGCTCTCCCGTGGCTGGCGGCCAAAACGCTCTATCTGATTCTCACACTCGCCGCCATCGCGGCGTGCTGGTACGGACTGACGCTGATCTTTCACACGCCGCCGCGGACCGGCTGGCCGCCGCTCTCAAGCGTGCCCTGGCCCTTGGTGTGGTTCGTCACGTTACACCTTGTCACGATCATGACCTTCCAAGCCGGGCAGACGACGCTGCTGGTGACGGCCGCGATTGTGCTCGGGCAGCTGGCCCATGAGCGCGGCTGGCCGATTCTGAGCGGGCTCTTCTGGGCTGCGGCGTTTATCAAGCCCCACGTCGCCCTGCCGCTGCTGCCGTTGGCGATTTACCTCGGCGGCTGGAAACGCGGCGCACTAATCATCGCCTGGCTGGGAGTGCTCAACCTCGCGGGTTGTCTCCTCGCTGCGGGCACGCCGCGGTTTGCCTTCGACTACCTCGACTACCTTCGCGATGCCCACAAAGCTGTCGAATACAACCGCATCGGCTGGAATCCGCAGATCACCGGCTGGAACCGACTTTGGTTTTCCCTCTCGCAGCGGGAAATCGAGCTCAATACAGTTCTGACACTCGCCAGTTATGCGGTGTTCGCGGCACTCTTCACCCTTCGCTGTGCTGCCGCCCGACGACGCCCCACCGCAGCGTGGGTCGTCGCGGTTGCTGCCACGGCGTCGGTCTTCTGCTGCCAGGTGCTGGCATATGAATCGTTTTTGCTGGTGCTGGCTGTGCCGCTGATTCTCGAGATGTTCAACCGCAATCAGAGAATCCTGGCGAGTTTCCTGTGCCTGTTGCTCGTCGCGCACATGCTACCGTTGCAGATCATGATCGCGCTCGGCGAGCTGTTCGGCGTCGAGAGCACGGCGTTTCAAGTCATCACGTCCTACCGGAGTTGGCTGGTGGCGGAGCTAGCCCTGTTGCTACTGGTTTTCCCGAACTGGGCTGCGTCGGAGCCGGCGGGTTCGTAAACCACAGACGTGCATACAGAAATCCTGCTCGCCGTGAGCGCGCTGGCTGCCGGTGCGATGAACTCCATCGCGGGTGGCGGAACACTGCTGACATTCCCGGCGCTCGCCGGAGTGATTGGCAAAGCCGCCGCGAACGCAACCAGCACG
>JBGSSZ010000228.1:0-2309 GCA_041736785.1 Limnoglobus sp. | reverse complement strand
GCGGAGTTGTTTCAGACGACGGGTTCGTTCAAGTACCGCGGCGCGACCAACGCCGTGCAGAATCTCCCCGCCGGCACCCGCGGCGTCGTCACGCATTCGAGCGGCAACCACGGTCAGGCCCTGGCGAAAGCCGCGGCTGTCAAAGGCATCCCGGCCATGATCGTGATGCCCGCAAGTGTCTCGCCGGTTAAGAAAGCCGCGGTGATCGGCTACGGGGCGACCGTGGTCGAGAGTGGCAGCACGTCCACGGAGCGCGAAGCCGTCGCCCGCAGCGTGCAGGAGAAGACCGGCTTCGTGCCGATCCCGCCGTTCGATCATGCGGATGTGATCGCCGGTCAGGGGACGGCGGCACTCGAGCTTGTCGAGGACGTCCCGAATCTCGATGCGATTCTTGCCCCCGTCGGCGGTGGCGGCATGATCAGCGGCTTCTCGCTCGCGGCCCCGCAGACCCGGATCTTCGGTGCCGAGCCCACCGGCGCGGATGACGCCGCTCAATCGCTGGCGAAAGGCGAACTCGTCCGACTTGAGAAATGCGTCTCCATCGCGGATGGCCTCCTCACCAACTATCTCGGCGATTTGACCTGGCCCATCGTGCAGGCCCGCGTGGAGCGGATTGTCACGGTGAGCGAGGATGAGATCCGCGCGGCGATGCGGCTGATGTGGGAGCGGATGAAAGTGCTGATCGAGCCGAGCGCCGCAGTGGGCGTCGCAGCGATCCTCTCGGATGCGTTCCGCGATGTGGATGCGCCTCGCATCGGCGTGGTGCTCTGCGGCGGCAACGTCAGTCTCGACACGCTGCCGTGGCAAAGCTAATTTGCCTTTATCGACGCTGCGGAGCCGCCATGCCGGATCAATTCATCGCCTACCAGCTTCACCCGCGCACGAAGATGCACCTGGTGAAGGCTCCACTCGAACGCGACTGGATGGAACTGGCCAACCAGAAATTCGCCTATCGCTGCCTGCCGCTCAACATCGCCAACCAGCACGGCTGGTTCATCACCTGCCCCTGCGATTTCGAAGTCTACTGGTACGGCGGCAGCCAACTCTCCGACATCGAGATCCGCTTCGACGGCCCGAAAGACTGGAGCGTCACCAGCCATTTCGGCTACGGCGTGCTCACCTTCGGCATGAGCTACCTCTTCCGCACGCCGCCAGGCATCAACCTCTGGGTGAAGGGCCCCTCGAACATGCCCCGCGATGGCATCCAGCCGCTCGAAGGCATCGTCGAGACCGACTGGGCCAGCAGCACCTTTACCATGAACTGGAAGGTGACGCGGGCCTTCGAATGGATCCGCTTCCGCAAAGGCGAACCGATCTGCATGCTCGTGCCGATCCCCCGCGGCCTGCTCGAAGGCCTGCAAACCGCGATCCAGCCCGTCGAGGACAATCCCGAACTCAATGAAAAATACACCGCGTGGAGCAACAGCCGGGCGAGCTTCCTCGACAACCTCATGAAGAAGGATCCTCAGACCGTGGAACGGGGCTGGCAGAAAGACTACTTCCAGGGCCGTACGGCCAGCGGCACGTTCGATGGCCACCAGACCCGCCTGAACCTCGGCGACTTCCCCCCGCTGGAGGGCTGAGCCCATGCCGCGCGAAGCCATTGTCGACCTCCCCTGCCGCGTCAAACACGAACTCGGCGAGGGCGACCTCCGCGCCGGATCGCGCGGGCTCGTCAACCTGCTACGTGCGGGGGAAGTCGTGGAGCAGATCCGCAGTCGTCCGCGGCAGGACGGCAAGCCCGTCGACAGCGTGGTCGTGAAAATGCCGCACCTCACCGCGACTGGCATCGAAGAACTCAGCAGCACCGTTGGCGAACTCGAATCGCACATCGACAGCCTCGAACCGCTCATCCCGCTCTGCACGAATTGCCCTGCGAACGCACTGCGGCGGCCGTTCGGCTGCGTCGGTGGTCTGCCCGAGCCGATCCCGCGAGCCGTGGAAACCTACGCACTCGAACGCATCGCTGCCGGAGTCGGCGGAGCGCTCCTGCTGCAGACGCTCGCCGATCGCAGCATCGACGGCAGCGTCGCTCGCGACTTCCGCGTCAATGGAAAGTTTGAAGCTCTGCCCGGCCCCAGCCGCAAGCTCCCCGCCAACGCCTATGGCAAACTCACTCTCACCGCCGACGAACTCTTCGAGCCGCTGCTCATTGCCAACGGCACGCTGGAGCCGTGGATGTCGCTCAATGTCCTGCTCTGGTTCGGCGGCGTCACGCTTGACGAGCGGCTGCCGCAGTCGATTGACGATGTGCTGCTGCTGACGCGCCTGGACCCTGCGGAGCGGCCCAAGCGCACGCGCTGCCATCT
>JBGSSZ010000164.1:0-3417 GCA_041736785.1 Limnoglobus sp. | reverse complement strand
CAGATTACAAACTGAAGTTAGCGACGCTTCGTAGAAGCCCCCGCCGTAGGAACTTATATTTTCTCGATCGGTTCTTGAAGCAGCGGCTGGTATTTCTCCTGCAGCACAGCGTATCGGCCACGATCCGTCCATGGCCTGAGTTGGAACTTACTTCTCAGCAGTTCCAGCACTCGATCACTATCGTCACGATCCTCCACTTCCAAAACATTACGCCCCGTGCCGGTATATTCGAGAGTCGAATCGCAGCTGTAGGCAAATTGTTCGAGACAGAAGTAACCATGGATTGAGCCAAGGTGTAGGAATTCCTCAAGGCTTTCACCAAGAATCGCGCAGAAGTATCCCGACGCCGGGACCATCATGACTATTGGTGTGAAATCATCGATGACAGACCTCCCATCAATCAGCAAGAACCCGAAATGGACACCGTCACCGCCGGTGCAGGCGAATGTGACGCACTTCGCAGGAGTAAAATGATCGTATCGGCTATCGTCGAGTTTCTGATCGAAAATCAGCCCGACGCTGCCCAAGCCGGGATCGAATAGGTTCAAGTCCTGGGAACACAAATCATTGTGAAACGCGTGGAGATTTCGCAGCAGTTGGCAGTCGCTCTTGAAGCGTGGGACTTTCACACATCACGCACGGGATAGATCACGTTTTCGAAATTGCTTCAAGAGCCTCAACGATTTTTGCGTTCAGCCCGATGCGAACGTTCTGCGCCGCAACAGCCAAAGCGTTGGCGATTGCCCGCTCCTTCGAACTGCCGTGGCAGATAATGCATACACCATCGACGCCGAGCAGCGGAGCGCCGCCGGTGGCACTGTAGTGATACTTCGCGAGCATCGCCTGCATCAGTTGCTTGGCGAGATCCTTCTCGGCTCCAAGATTGGCGATGATCTCCTGACCGACTAAGCCCATTGAAAACTCGAACAGGCCCTGGCTGAGCTTGAGGATCACGTTGCCGACGAAGCCGTCGGTGATGATCACGTCCGCTTTGCCGGCGTGGATGTCGCGGCCTTCGACGTTGCCGATGAAATGCTCGCCGAACGTCTTGCGGAAGATTGCAAACGCCTCAGCTACGAGTTCGTTGCCCTTCCCCTCTTCTTCGCCGACATTGACGATGCCGATTGTGGGCGTCTCGATCCCGAGCATGTGCCTGGCATAGACGCGGCCCATGACGCCGTAGTCGAGGAGGTGGCCGGTTTTGGGATAGACGTTCGCGCCGACGTCCATGATCACGCAGCGGCCCTTTGCTGTGGGCATGACCGTTGCGATGCCGGGGCGATGGACATTCTTGAGGAACTTGCGGCTGAAGAGCCCACCGGCCACCACGGCACCGGTGTTGCCGCTGCTGACGAAGCCATCGACCTGTTTGCCGGCGAGCAGTTTCCAGCCATGGACGATGCTGCTGTTGGGCTTACTGCGCAGTGCTTCCGCCGGCTTCTCGTTCATGCCGACGGCTTGTGGGCAATGGTGGATCGAGATGCGGGGCTCGCCGTTCAGAAGGGGTTCTAGCAGCGCAGCGTCGCCGAGGAGCACGACATTGAGATCGGCGGCAGCGGCAGTGGCAGCGATCGCGCCGGCCACGTTCGGACCGGGACCGTGGTCGCCTCCCATGGCGTCGAGCGCAATCCGCATGGCTTACTTCTCGCCGGCTTCGACCGTCTCCATCACGATCGCGTCGCGACCCTGATAGTAGCCGCAGTGCTCGCAAACGCGGTGAGCCAGGACCGGCTCATTGCAGCGGGGGCAGTACTGCGAGCCGAGTGGCTTGCGGTTATGGTGCGAACGCCGCGTGCCTTTTTTGGACCGGGAGGTACGCCTTTTCGGAACGGCCATTGCTTCACTCGACTGTATGCGAAATAGTGGAAACGACATTGTAAGCAAAGGCACGCCTCTGGCCAGTGCGCGAATCTCGCACAGACAATCTGCGTAGCAAAACCAGCCTGTTGCTCAGTTTTTCGGACGGACTTTGTTCATGCCTTTGAGCTTCAGAGTCGCCCGCTTTTTCAGCTCAATCTCGGTCGCGCTGGTGGACGGGAGCGCATCGACTTTCGTCTGCTCGAGAGCCAGTAGTGCGTCGGTGAGTTCCTCCGGCTTGCGGGCCGAGGGGGTCAGAACGTTCACGGTGTTCGACCGTACCTGCACAAAGCCACCGTCGACGAAGATCCGCTTGGTCTTGCTGCCGCTCTTGATGCGGAGTTCGCCCGGCCCCAGTTGCCCGACGAACGGTGCCCGCCCCGCGAGCACGCCAAGCTCGCCGTCGAACATCGGCAGCACCACGAGATCCGCAGATTCATCCAGCACGGCCTTCTCGGGCGTGACAATGGTGATCTGGAGTGTCTTGCTTTGTACGGCGTCAGCCATCGGAGAACCGGGGTTTGGGGTTTGAGGTCTGGGGTTTGGGACACGGATTCAGTTTTGGTTCTCACCAAACCCGAAACCCCAGACCCCAAAACCCCCGTTTGCTACTTCCCGCCGGCTTTCTTGGCCGATTCTTCCGCCTGGGCTGCGGCTTCCTCGATCACGCCCACATACATGAACGCGCTCTCGGGCAGGTGATCCCACTTGCCGTCGCAGATTTCGCGGAAGCTGCGGATTGATTCCTTGAGGCTCGTGAAGTTGCCCGGCTTGCCGGTGAACGGCTCGGCCACGAAGAACGGTTGGCTGAGGAACCGCTCGATACGCCGGGCCCGGGCCACGACCTGCTTGTCCTCTTCCGAAAGCTCATCGACGCCGAGAATGGCGATGATGTCCTGCAGTTCGCGGTAGCGCTGGAGAATGCGCTTGACGCGGTCGGCAACGAGGAAGTGTTCCTCACCGACGATCTGCGGATCGAGCAGTCGCGAGTTCGAGGAAAGCGGATCGACGGCCGGGTAGATACCTTTTTCCGAGATCGACCGCTCCAGATAGATGAAGCCGTCGAGGTGCTGAAATGTGTTCGCGGGTGCGGGGTCAGTCGGGTCGTCAGCCGGGACGTACACGGCTTGCACCGAAGTAATGGCACCTTTCGCGGTGGAGGTGATGCGTTCCTGGAGTTCGCCCATCTCCGTGGCGAGCGTGGGCTGATAACCCACAGCCGAGGGCATGCGACCGAGAAGTGCGGACACCTCGGAGCCGGCCTGGCTGAAGCGGAACACGTTGTCCACGAAGAGCAGCGTCTCGGTGCCGGTGTCGCGGAACGCCTCGGCCATGGTGAGTGCCGAGAGTGCCACGCGAAGGCGGGCACCCGGCGGCTCGTTCATCTGACCGAAGACCATCGCCGTGCTCTGCAGCACGTTCGGCGCGTCGGCCGCGGCACTCGTTTTGGTCTCCATCATTTCGAGCCAGAGGTCATTCCCTTCGCGGGTCCGCTCGCCAACGCCGGCGAACACCGAGTAGCCCTTGTAGACCTTGGCAATGCGGGCGATCAGTTCCTGC
>JBGSSZ010000147.1:0-17866 GCA_041736785.1 Limnoglobus sp. | reverse complement strand
GCCAATCTGTTCATGTCAATCTCCGGAAGCGTTTCCAATGAGGTTTTACTTTGCGATCACATCGAGCATCACCTTGGCCGAAACGTCCACAGGCAGGCAGCTCCAGGAAATCAGGTTTCCTTCTTCGGCATCGGTTTCTTCTGGTCCAGTTCGGTGAGGTAGCCCGGATCTTTCGTATGGTTTGAGCGAACGAAATCAGCGCGACGGTTCAAGCGTCGGTACAAGAGGAGGTTGCAACACCAAGCCTTGCCCCAATCCAGGAACTGTCGTGATGACGGCGTGCACCTCGAACCCGCTGCCGTTATCAAGACTCGGCCGTCGCCAACTGCTTGCGGATGCCATGAGTGAGTTGCAAACGGTAACGAGTCAAATTTTCTCACAGTCAAAGCCGACAGGCTCGAATAGCGATGGCGGAGAAGTGCCGTGGCCGAGAGTATCTGCGGATCATCTATGGGCCGGACTACGACGCCCCCGCGAACCTCGACCGCCTGCGGAGCCGTGGTCTGGGACGCAAGCGGGCTTTGGTTCTCAATGAGTTCGCCTTGGGGATCGAAGCTCTGGAACGCTTTGTGAACGGCGAGCCACTGCGGCGTCCATGAGTGCGTCTTCAGCGTACTGGCCCTGGAAAGCGAGCCCGTCGATCCGCGGTTGTAGCCACAAGAAATCTGTGACAAGAGATCTGTTCGATCTGCCTCCGGTCGATGAACACTGGAGCGCCGAACGCGCATAGTACGCCAACCCGCGAAGTGTGATGTCGCAACGCCTTGAAGCGGAATTTGATCAGGCCCGGAACGGCACTCGGCTACCCGTTCTGGGAGTTGACAACGGCGGCCGGTCGGCACGGACGTTGACTTTCCGCCCGCGAATTCGCGCCCCCTGCATCACTTCCACGACGTGCGCCGCGACGTCACTCGGGACTTCGACGAGGGCGAACCGGTCCGTGAGATCGACGACCCCGAGATCCTTCCCCGGGATGCCCGCCTCATTCGCAATCGCCCCAACCAGATCCCGGACAGCGACCCCCGAATCCCGGCCGATCCCGAAGTAGACTTTCGCCATGCCACGACTTGTCGGTCGGTGCCCCGCTCGCCGTGCACCCTCGGCTTTGCTGTCCGAGCGGAAGCGGTCCGGACCGAACCGGACCGGTTTGAATTCCCGCGGCCCAATGCCATTCGGAATCTCTGTTTCGTCGTCGGGTTGACTCGGCTGACGCAGCAGCGACAAGGCTGCGATCGCGACATCAGTCGGAGTGAAATCCTTTGCGAGTTCAGCGAGAAGGCCCCGCAAGTCGTCAGAGGTATCCGCTTTGACGAGGACATCGCGAAGTAGTAACCGGGTTCGATCAAGTCGCGAAGCGCGAAGATCCTTGGCGGTCGGGATCGGGGCGATGACGATTTTTTGTTTGGTGGTTCGTTCAATCTGGAACAGACCCTGTTGTTCCCGCGGCGTGGCCAGTGTGATCGCAACGCCCGCACGCCCGGCTCGACCGACCCGCCCAATCCGGTGAACGTACTGGTCCGGGTCGGCGGGAACATCGAAATTGATGACGTGGGACAGGTGTGAGATATCCAATCCGCGGGCCGCAATGTCGGTGGCGATCAGCAGGTCCGCGCCGCCGGAACGGAAGCGGGCCATTACGCGGTCCCGTTGATCCTGAGTCAACCCGCCATGCAGCGCCAGCGGTTTGAATCCGCGAGTGGTCATCCCTTCCACGAGTTGGTCCGCGTCGGAACGGGTTCGGCAGAAGATAATGGCGGACGTCGGCTGTTCAATATTGAGAATGCGACCGAGGGCCTTGGCTTTATGCTCGCGGGACACGATATACGCGGTCTGACGGACCATGGACGCCTCGCCGCTCGCGGGGAGTTCTCGCGCCACCTTGATGCGGATCGGATTGCGAAGATGCCGTTTCGCGATTTCTTCAATCCGCTGCGGCATCGTCGCGGAAAAGAGCATCGTCTGACGCTCCTTCGGCGTTTGCGAAAGGATCGCATCCATATCCTCGGCAAAGCCCATGTTGAGCATTTCGTCTGCTTCGTCCAGGACCACTGTGGTCACCGCATCGAGCGGGAGTTGCCCCTGCTTGATGAGATCGATTGCGCGGCCCGGGGTCGCAACGATGATCTCCACGCCACGGCGAATGGCGCGGATCTGCTCCAGATACCCGGTGCCACCGTACACCGCCAGCACTTCAACCTTCAGCGGTTTACCGTAAGTCTTCACGGCCTTCGCCACCTGGATCGCGAGTTCGCGAGTGGGGGTGAGAATCAGCACGGCCACGCCGGCCTTCTTCGGCGGAGCTGCACGGAGTCGGTGGAGAATGGGCAATGCAAACGCGGCCGTCTTGCCCGTACCAGTCCCAGCGAGGCCAATGAGGTCGTTGCCTTCGAGCAGAACGGGAATCGTCTCCCGCTGAATCGGTGACGGCTGTTTGTATTCGAGAGTATTAATCAGGCGGGTATCCAGACCCATCACCATGAACCCCGAAACCTCAACGACGGACTCGGACATCAACGGCACCTTCGCCCGGTGGACAATCGGGACAGATGGGGAATCGAACGATACGCAAACAGTTAACCTACGTCGCGGGTTTCGTTTCGTCTTGAGAAACCGTTTGTCCTGATGTACTGAGCGATGGCGACGAGCATCAAAGTCTTCCCATACAAGCAAACCTGCCGTGTCAAGCATCAGGGTTCTCCTCTGCCAGCCTTCACCTCCCGGGGGGCGTCTGTCGTCGTTGCACCCAGACGTAGCACAACTGAGGACAGGCATGGGCGGAGTATCAGAGAAGCCGATTGCCGGAGGTGCCGAGCACGGCCGCGACCTTGAATGATCTCCTCATCCATATGAGGCTGGCAACACGCGTGAGCAAATGACGAAACCATCCAGGCCGCTTGGACGGCTCCACATGCCAGTGCTCAACTGCAGCACCTAGTTGGACGTGTTGTCCTCGTACTGTTCCGCTCCATTCTCCCATCGGCACACTTTGCCGCTGGTGATCTCGATGTGGTCCTGGTCCAGCAAACGTGCGCGATGCTTGCTGATCCAGCCCGGCCCGTCGCCGTGCGTGGGAACCGGCTCGATGCGGAATGTGATCGTGTCGAGACGAAACACCGGCGTATCGCCATACTGCCGCGTGCCCTGGTAGCCGAGGCTGCCGATGATGTAGACGTGCGGGCCGACGAGGGTCGCGGTGTGGAAATCGGTCGGCGGGAAGATGTCCTCGGCGTAGCCGAGGATGTCGAAGCGGCCGTCAGGATAGTGGACGATGACGTCGTTGTAGATGCAGAAGTCCGCGTCGTAATGGTCCTCGTACTCGCCGGCGATCTGGAGCACGCGGCCGTCTGGCAGTTCGGTAATCGACATGCCGAAACGATCAAAGTACCAGACGGGCTCGCTGTAATCCTGGTCGTCGAACTTGTCCCGTGCCGAGTACGCATTGCCGTCGTGGCGGATCATCGCGGCCCAGAATGGGACATCCATGCGTTCGGGATTGGCGGTGCCAAAACGGCGTCGCCGGCCGGCGAGGTAGTCCGCGTGTGAGATGTGCAGCGGCTCCCACGGACCCAAATAGGCGAGTTTGCGGCGGAGAGTGCCGCTGATCTCCTGCAAGTCCGCGCCATGCTGGATCAAGAGCCGGGCGACATCGACGTTGTCGGTTACGCTGATGACGCTGGAACCGCAGTACTTGTGATTCACATTCGCGCCGTGCTCCAGCAACAGGCGCACACACTCAATGCTTTCCGCGTTCCGTAGCGGAGCATTCTGGAGCCCGTCCTCTTCGTTGGGGTCGAGGCCAAGCGAGAGTAGCCACGCCAACATCGGGGCGTCATCCCGACCGGCGGCGTACATGAGTGCGGTCTCACCGCAGCGGCCGTGAGCGTGCGGGTCGCTTCCCGCCACCAGCAACCGTTTCGCTTTGGCCAGGTCGCCAGTCACCAGGCTCAGGAGCCAGGGTGTGCGCTCCATGCCGTCCTGGGCGGCGAGAGCCGCCCCTGCCTGCAGTTCGCGTTCGACATCGTCAATGGTCCCGAGCGCCACCGCCATCATCAGCGGCGTCCACCCCAGCGGCGCGTGATCGGCACCGGCATCCAGAAGGAAGCGGATCGCGTTCCATTGGGCAAATCGCGACGCTTCCCGCAGTGGTGATTCACCATAGGTGCTGACGGCGTTTGGATCGGCACCAAGTTGAAGCAGCCGTTGCAGCAAAGTTATGAACTTGTCGCCGAGATCGTCGGCGCGGAAGACGGCGGTGAGAAGCATTGAGTAGTTGCTGGCATTGCAGAACCTGGCATCGGCACCGCAGTCCAGCAGGAACAGCACAGTATCCATGTCGCTCAGGCTCAGCGCGAGCGACAGCGCAGTATCAGTTGAGACCGTCGGCTCCTGCGATTGCGACGCCTGCAATTCGCGGATGCTGGCCGCGGCGTTGGGGTTGTCCTGTTCAATCTTGACCAGGAGCGAATCGTCCATGCCTGTGAACGGCATCGAGACTGTTGTCGCAATGGCGTTGACATCGGCCCCCGCATCGACCAGCAAACGGAGCATCTCCGGACCGGCCTTGGCCGCCACGGTAGCCATGAGGGGGGTGTAGTCATCTTCAGTGCGTCGCGTGTCGACACCAACGCCCGCGAGGAGTGCATCGCGAACAGCTTCACCGTCACCCGCGGCGGCCAGTTCGTGTATCGCCAAGTGATTCATCTCGCGGTTCATGGAGCACTCCGAGGCGGATAAACCTTAGAAGGACAACCTTGTAGTACACAGGTTCGCCATGATTGGGGTCGTGATTGACATGGGAGCCTGCAACTGTTGTTGCCACCGCGCCTGGCCCCGTCGTGCTTTGCGCGATCGCGCGACTTGAGTTTCGTTGGTGCCGTATATACGATGCCCGCGTGTGCAGCCGTTGGCCCTGATTGACTTCGCAACTACCGGTACGCCCCCGCATATCATGCACTACGCGCGATTCTTGATAAGATCGGCAAAACTCCGCTGATGCCACTTGCGGTGCACGCAGGGACGCTACGCGTTCCGCTCTAAGGCAAGTTTGAGTTGCTCAACGCCGGCGGCAGCGGCAAAGACCGCATCACCAAGGCGATCGTCGAAGCCGCTGAGCGTTCAGGCCAACTGAAAGCCGGCATGACCATCGTCGAAGCCACCACAGGGAACACCGGCATCGGCCTCGCCCCCGGCACGTTCGGCGGGACCTTCGAGTATTTCCAGCAACTCATCCACCCGGACGACCGCGAGGCGGTGAACGCCTCAATCCGACACGTGTTGGAGAGCGGCGGCGAATTCTATGTCGAGTACCGCAATGTCTGGCCGAACGGCGGCATCCACTGGATCGCCGGTTCGGGCAAAGTGTTTCCCGGCGACGATGGGCAGCCACTCCGCATGATCGGCATCGGCCTGGACGTGACGCTGCGGAAGCGGGCCGAGCAAACGGCCCGCTTCCTTGCAGACGCCAGCGCCGCCCTCGCCGTGCTCGTGGACTTCGACAGCACGCTGCAGAAGGTGTCGTCCCTCGCTGTGCCGTACTTTGCGGATTGGGCAACCGTCGATCTGATTGCGACGGACGGCTCCTTGCGGCGGGTGTCGGTATCCCATACCGACGCGGCCAAAGTGCAACTCGCCCACGAAGTTCACCGCCGCTTCCCGCCCGATCCGGCAGCGCCGCACGGCATCTGGAACATTCTCCGCACGGGCCGGTCGGAGATCGTCCCGGAGATCACCGACGACCTCCTGGTTCAATCCGTCCACGATGCAGAATTGCTCGGCATCATGCGTGAGCTTGGGTTGAGGTCGTACATCGGTGTGCCACTCACTGTGCGGGGCAAGACGCTGGGCGTCATCACATTCATCAACGCCGAATCGGGCCACCGCTACGAACACACGGACCTCGCAGTAGCGGAAGACTTGGCCAGCCGGGCGGCCATTGCCATCGAGAACGCCCAACTCTACCGGGAACTGCGGGACGCTGATCAGCGGAAGGACGAATTCCTGGCGACGCTGGCCCACGAACTCCGCAACCCGCTCGCCCCGATTCGCAACGGCCTTCAAGTGCTGCGGTTATCCGGTACAGACGGCGGCATGATGGATGATGCCCGCTCAATGATGGAGCGGCAACTGAGTCAAATGGTGCGACTGGTCGATGATCTCCTCGATGTGAGCCGAATCACCCGAAATAAGCTGGATCTTCGCAAGGAACGGGTGTCACTGACTGCAATCATTCACAGCGCCGTCGAAACGAGTCGCCCGCTGATGGAGCAGATTGGGCATACGTTCTCGTTCACGCTTCCCCCTGCACCGGTTTACTTGGATGCCGACCTGACTCGGCTGGCCCAGGTATTCTCCAACCTGCTGAACAATGCTGCTAAATACACGGAGTCGGGCGGTCGAATTGCGCTCACGGCAGAACTGAAAGGGGCCGAGGTTGTGGTGCAAGTTCAGGACAACGGGCTAGGCATCCCCGCCGACGCCCTGCACCGCATCTTCGAAATGTTCTCACAGGTGGATCGCAACATGGAGCGAGCACAGGGCGGGCTGGGGATCGGCCTGACCCTCGTGCGGCGGTTGGTTGAGATGCACGGCGGCACGGTCGAGGCTCACAGTGCCGGGCCCGGTCTGGGTAGCCAATTCATAGTCCGATTGCCGGTTGTTAAGGAAACTCTGCAGCCAGAAACATCCAAGGGCGACGACAACAAGTTGGCGACGGCGAAAAGACGGATTCTGGTGGTCGATGACAACCACGACTCGGCGATAAGTCTGGGCATGATGCTAAACCTCATGGGCAATGAGACGCACACAGCCCATGACGGCCTCGCCGCCGTAGAAGCTGCTGAGATGTTTCGCCCCGACTTGATTCTGCTCGATATTGGCTTGCCCAGATTAAATGGGTACGACGCTTGTCGCCGCATTCGAGAACAGCACTGGTCGAATGGGATGGTCATTGTCGCCTTGACTGGATGGGGCCAAGAAGAAGACAGGCGACGGTCTTATGAGGCGGGTTTTGATCATCATCTCGTGAAACCGGTCGAAATCGCTGCCCTACAAACGCTGCTACGGGAGAAATGAATACGATAGTCGCGCGTCGGCACTTCGCTGCCCTGCATTCGCCGCGGTCGGATTCGAAACATCCTCAAGGCGAACGTCTTCGGTGCAAGCAAACGCCTGAGATCACGATTGGCTCCACCCGTAATTCACTGAACACCCTTGGACGCTGGCACCAAGAGATCGAAAACGCAACCTGCGTCGGCTCTGACGCGATACAAACCTAACATTTAGAGCAGGTACCGTCAGGGTTCGAGGCCGTTGCGGACTGCGGACTGAGGTGTCGCAAACGCTCAACAGCACCCCGGCCGGGATCGCCAACGGCTCGCACTGGGCGGGGCTGACCAAGATGGCTCTGCCGCTGATCCGCTATCGGGTGTGGCAGTCGGATGGGAGCTTGCGGCGGCTGCTCGACCCGCTGTTCACGACCTGGGACGCCGATTGGGCCGGGTACACCATCGACGCCGTGCGGGACATGCCGTTCGACTTCCGGATCCCGCCGCTGGGGACCGACCAAGAGTTGGGTCGGCGTCCGATTTATCCCATCTGCGTGGGCGTTTCTCCCATTTGGGCGCGGACAGATGCGACCCTGCAAACCGTGATCTGCAAAAGAACCGCGATGGCAAGCGTTTTTTCGCTTGCAAGCCATACGAAGCTGGGTACTATCGCATCTGTGGATTGATAGAAACATTTGTTCGACGGCTGGGGGGGCATGGAATCGAGGAGCAGGCCCGGATGAATGCTTGCTGGCAGGCCATATCCCGCCGTGAATGGATCCAGGTGCTTCTTGCGATGGCCGGGACCGTTGGAGTGATTCTCCTGGCCAGCCAGACGGCCGAGATGGGTGAGCGCATTCCGTTTGTGGTCCTTGCCCTCTCGGCCGGTTCCGCCACGATAGCGGCGTTGGTGTTCGTGCCACGCCAGCCGGACCAGGCTATGCCGGTGCTGAGAGAGTCCGCCCGGCGGCGACTGTGGGTCCACAAGCTGCGACTGGCGTGCGCAGGCCTGTTGCCGTTGACGCTCGTCCCTCTGCTCGAGATCCGCCGCTCCGGGTACGACCCGGCCCTCTGGCTGATCGACGGCATGTTGGTCATTACGCTTTGCAGCGTGCCGTACTTCACCCTCCTGGCACGGAGCGTCGCCGGAGGGGTTGTCCTGAGCGTGATCGTTCCCTGGATACTCTGGACCCCTGTCTCCACGGTGTTCTTTTCGGTAATCCGACGATCCCAGCTAGAGGGGGTCGGTACGACGGCGGATTCGATCGGGATGCACGCCTTTCTCGCGCCCGATTTCCGCCATTTGTTCTACATTCTGTGCGCGATGATCCTGGGGGTCTATTGTCCAATCATGCTCGCCTTGAGCTATCGCCGATTCATGCGTAAGAGCCCAGACGCCGATCTCTGCTCACGGTCGCCGAGTCAAGTGAAAAACGGCGAAGCGTGACGCTCCCTGAAAGAAAGGTCCTGCAGGTTTCAGTTGACGATTCGATCGAGTCTCGCCAAACACCTTGATGCAGCATCGGGACGATTCGATGAATTGATCATTCGTTTGTCGGACGCGGTCCTTCATACACACCAACACCCAATGCCGCCTGGAAGTCTGCCTGCGCACGGAAGAAGTCCTGTTGTGCCCCGATTTCGATGATCTCGGCGTCGAAGGCGGCTTGCTCTCGCAGCGTGACACGCAGCACGTCACTGCGGCCCAATCGCAGTTGCTCCCGTTCAGAGCGTGCAACCAGGCGGGCGAGATCCACTCGTTTCCTCGCCTGCTGGTAGTATTCATACGCGCGATCCAAAGCTGAAAATGCGTCCTGCACGTCGGCTCGGACGACATCCTCGGCATTGCGAAGTTGCTGGTCGAGTTGCGCGAGTCGGGCCTGGGCCTGCAACACCAATCCTCGCGCGTTTCGCTGCTGCACGGGCAGTTGAAGAGCGACACCCGCACTCACCGTAGAACTGTCCAAACCGTTCGGACCGGAGAGAGTGCTTTTTCCGAAACCCACATCCTGTGAGGCTGCGACAATCGCATTCATGGCTGGCAGTGCCTGGTTCGATGCCAGCCTGAGATCAACCGCAGCCTTCTCCCGCAAGAGCCGTAACCGTCTCGGTTCCGGTCGCAGGTCGAACGCCATCTGGAGCGAAGCGTCGAATGAGTTCAGATCGATGGCTTGCACTTCGGGAAAGCCTGGCAGCCGGTCGGTGCCGGCGAGCGTGGGCGTCCCGTAGCCATCACGGAGAAAGAGCGACAGATCGATGGTCGCCTGCTGGAAGCCCCGCTGGGCCTGGACGAGGACGCCGTTGCGCAGAGCGATGTTCTGCTGGTTGTCGATCCGTTCGATGTTGGCCGCCGGCCCCGCCAGCACCCGCGCTTTCAACTGTTCATCGCGCTCGACTGCGATGCTGACCAGGCGTTCGACGACTTTGAGTCGCTGCCCGGCGGCGACCCAATTCCAGTAGGTCCGCGCGGCAGCCTGCTGGAAATCGAGTCGCTGCCGCTCGATCACCGGTTCGGCCAGAGCGACATCGAGCCGGGCTTGCTGTATCGTGGCACGGGGCTTGTCGATGGCCCGGTCGCGCAGCAGCGGGATGGTCAGACCCGCCCGAAATTCGCCTCCGTCCGCGGTCTTCTGGCCGAGGTTGTAGGTGGGGAAGTCGCCGTAGCCGTTACGGTAGCCGGCAAACGCGCCGATGCCGCCGACCGGCAAGCCCTGAGTCACGCCGAACGTGCTGCGGAAGTTGTCGTAGGTCGTCCCCTGACCATCCGCGCCGCCGACCAGATTGAGGTCGAAGACGCCTAATGAAGTGATCAGCCGCCCTCCCGCCAGTGCGCGTTCCTGCTCGATGGCCCGGAGCAGCGGGTAGTTGCTTTCCACAGACCTCAAGACTTCGTCGAGAGCCAGAGGTCCTCCCAGACTCGGTGGCGAACCCGACACCGGAAGCAAGTCCGTGGGCGGTGACGGTGGCACCGAACCTGTCTTCGTCTGGGGGTTGACAGGACGCGGCTGCGGCAGTGGTTCGGGTTGGGCGGCGCTGATCGTGTCGATCGGCTGCTCCGGCTCGCTGTGCGAAACCGGAACGACCAACCGCTGCGCCGCTTCCGGCGTTTGCGTGCTGGACGCCCACGGCGGTATTTGCTGGGGACCGCGAGTTGATTTCGGAATCGGGGGCTGATCGACCTCCATGACCCGACAACCCGGGCCAACGATCAAGCACGCTGCTGTGAGAAAACCGAGCGTTTTCAAGTTCATCCGCCGGGCTTGACTTTGGGCGGCTTCCCGTCGCTCTTCTTCTCGGGGGGCTTGGGGGCGACGACCGGCGGGAACCCGTTGAATTGACGCCATAATTCATACCCCAGCGTCACACGGTTCAGGAAGACCCAGCCGACGGCTTGATTCCCCTGCCGAAGGTAAAGTCCTTCTGGCCACTGATCCTCGTCGAACATTTGCTCCGGCTCGACGAGTATGCGAAAGCGACCGTAGCCATCGTCGGTCGGGTCGATCTGTCGCACTCGCCCGCCGAATGTCCCCGTCGCCACCGATGGCCACCCGGTGAACTGTACGGCGGGCCAGCCCTCGAACTGCAGACGCACGTGCGGCCCTTGCCCGGTCTGCTGCATGTGGGCGGCGATCAGCGGAGCATCCACGCCGTCAATCATCAGTTCCACCACCCGATCGGTCGTGTCAGGTACGATCACAGCGAGTTCGTCTCCCTCTTTGACCAACTGCCCCGTCTGACCATCCGCCGAGATGCGGAACACCACCCCGTCGCACGGTGCTTTGACGAACCGGGCTTTGAACCGCTCGATCCGGGTGTCGATCTCCTGCAACTCCCGCTCGACGCTGAAGACGTTCTGTTCCGCCTTGCGCAGGTCGCGGCGTGTGGTCGCCACCGTGGAGTGGGCGTTGGCCTCGGCCTGGAGCACGAGTGAGTCGCTGGTGAGCAGGGCGGCATCGGCCCGCTTCACCTCGGCTTCCGCCCGCTTCACGTCGGTTGTCGCCCGATCCGCACGCATCTTCGCCTCGTCCCGGCTCAATTCCGACTCCAGCCCGCCAAATTCCTTGTCCTTGAACAGCTTGTCGAACATCTCGAACCGGCTCTGCTCGAAGGTGACGGCGAACTCGGCGTTTTTGCGGCTCTGCCGGGCCACTTCCACCTGCAGCAGTGCCGCGTCCCGGTTCGCCTTCGCCGCCGCGACCGCAGCCGCCACCGCTTTTTCCTGAGCCTGCAGTGCCCGGTTCTGCTCGGCCACCTCTTCCTCGGCCGCGGTCCTGCGACTGAAGAGAAACTGTCTCTGCGCATTCAGACGTTCGGACAACTGGGGGTCGTTATCATCAATATCGGCAATTGCGTCACCAATCTTGACCTTCGACCCTTCGACGACGTGCCACTTGCGGACCTGTCCGCCTACGAGTGCCGTCACAACCTGCTTGCGTTCCGTGGGTGCGTAGGCAACGACCTGCCCGCGGCCTCGGAGGGTCTGCTGCCACGGAACAAACCCGAGCACGACCGGCGACAGTATGAAGCCGAGCAGGAGCAAGCGAGCGATCCACCGGGCCGGCCTTGGAGTCCGAGTACGCGACAGCGACGAAAAAGTCGTGCGTGCGCTGAAGGCCGTTTGAGTTTGCAGAGCCGCTGTCATCTTTGGTCTCCTGTTCCATCGGGTGCGGCATGGTCCAACATCACAATCGGCGACAAACCGATGATCCGGTCGCACATCCCGACGACCGAGGGGTTGGTCGTGGCGACCAGGAGTGTCCACGGTGTCGATCGGTCGAACAAATGGGGCAAGAGCCCGGGACAGTCCTGCACGTCGATGGCGTCCAGCACGCTGTCGAGGATCAGCAAGCGGGGTCGACCGACCAGTGCACGGGCAATGGTCAGCCGTAATGATTGGCTTGCCGAGAGAGGCCCACCATCGGGGGTGAGAGGTGTCTCGAGTCCCTGCGGCAGATCGTGAATGGCCTCGACCAGACCGACCACCTGCAACGCTTCACGCAACTCTGCGGGTGACAACTCAATTCGGCCGACCCGGAGGTTTTCCATGACTGTGCCGGTGAAGATGTCCGATGCCGCAACCAGCACGACGTGCTGACGCATCTGTTCCAGCGATAGCCCGCGCAACTCGATGCCATCCATCACCACGATGCCGTGAGCCGGCTCGCGCAGACCGCACAGCATCTCGAACAGTGTCGTTTTCCCCGACCCCGGCGGACCGACCACTGCCACACGCTCGCCCGCGGCAACGTGCCAATCGGTCGCTGGCAGCGAGCGGTGCGACACGGAATCAACGCCGTGGACCCGCACTGCGATTCCACCGCCGGCAGCCGCGAGCGATTCACCACCTTCACGCTCCAATGGGAGATCGGTGATGAGGCCGAGCTTTTCCGCACCGGACATCAGATCGTAGTATGCCTCGGCGTACTTCCCCAATTTGGCGACAGAGGCGACCACCAAAGCGACGATCAGTTCCGCCGCGACAAGCTGGCCAAGTGTCAGTTGCCGATTGATCACCAGGTATCCCCCTAACCCCAGCAGTGCCGTGCTGGCGATGACTTGCAACCCAAGCGAAAATACTGTTTGACGCCACACCACTCGGAAATGCTGTCGGCGTGCGGTGACGTATTCGCTGGCCAACTGATCGGCTTTCTCGAGCGCAAGCTGACGGCCCCCGGCGAACTTGAACGCCCGCAGGCAGCGGAGCAATTCCTGCAGCCATGCCGCCACATCGTACTTGGCGTGCGACTCGTGCAGACTGGTGCGGATGCCGCCCCAACCCAGCCCGAAGAGAATGAACGCAATCATGAGGACGAGGAGAATATCGAAGCCTAGCAGGAACGGGTGGTAGAAAGCCAGCACCATCATGCCGACCAGTGCCGTCACGACCAGCGCCACTCCATCGAGAAGCAGGAACGCGAGGGATTTCTGGAGGTTGAGTACGTCGAAGAATCGGTTTGCCAGTTCGGGGCCGTAGCGATGATCGAAGGCATCCAGCCGAATCCGGGGAAGCCTGTGGGCGTAGTCAGCAACAACTCGGACGAAGAGCCGTCTCTGGACGCACTCGACGACATAGACCTGCATGGCCCGGATCGCCGCTGCCAGACCCAAGCAGCTCATCAGGATACCCGCGAGCACCACGACCGGCCAGATCATGATGCCGAAGGCGACGGTGTTCACCAGCGACTCGACCGCGATGGGTGTTGCCAGCGACAGCACGGCGACTGCAACTGCGAACACGATCACGGCCACGATGTCGCGGCGCTCCGGTTGGAGCAGTTGTCGAAGTCGCGTGAAGGGTCGGGGTGGCGAGTGCCCGTGCCCCACATCGTGAGCCGCTGGTGAGTCCGCCATAAACCAGTACTCTTGAAGGTCGAACAGGGAAACGAAAAGAGCCGGAGAGACACGCCCTTGCGTATCTCACCGGCTTATCCAACCGAGCTTTGACACTCCCGGTAGGCGTAGTCTTCGGTTCGTCGTGCCACGGACGTACGGATAGTTTGAGGTCCGACCACTGGCGTCGAGCGATTGCACGCTCCCCGCCGTCAACCCGTGTCTGCCATAATACTAGACGCCGATGCAACTTTCGTCAATGCTGTGACGATGAGGTCGGCTTGCAGGCGGGTTTGCTTTCGAGGGTGAACAGGATGATGCTCTCGCCGGTGCGGGTGCTGATGTCGGAGTGCAGACTGACGATCTCGACGCCGAGAATCGCTTTCACCGCATCTTCGAGCAGTTCGCGGCCGTGTTCGATCAGTTCGAGCCGGACCTGTTTGATGAGGTCGCGGCCGCGGTGGGCGTCCTCGACTTGAGCGAGCCGCTGTTCGGCGGGCGTCAGCACTCCTTTGAGCCGGACCAGTGCCATGTCATCAATCAGATGCGTGCGCACGTCCCGCGGGCCACGCCCCATGTACTCACGCTTGAACCGCATGACAGCCTGACTGACCTCAGCTTCAAGTTCGCCTTTTGTCTTCATTCCCGTTGACCTGGGTTGCTGTGTCCGATGGCGTCTCACATTAGAACGAGGCAAGTTGGGCTCGTTCATCAACATTCAGAGCATCCGCACGACATTGGAGATCCACTTCGTGATTGGGGACTGGCTGAGTCGGCCCTCAGCTTGTCTGACAAAAGAGTATAGTATGCCACGATGCCACTGTTTGAAGCCGATGCCCATGCAAAAAAGGATCGGTCCCGTCAGCAATGGGTAAAGTGAGAAGGAAGCGTGCATCCGGCGTGCAGAGTCTGCCGGAGCGAACGATCACAATCAACATCACGAAACCGTCCAATGCAGATGACACTCCGGAGAAAATGTACTCCGGTATCGAGGGCGGCCTCGGCTGGTGGCGGGAAGACGTTGTAAGGACGCGCTCGTTCGCTCTGGGCCGCACTGGCGTCCACGCGGGAGAGTTGCATTGCCGAATCAGTTGCCCGCCAGGCGTGCTGGTGCTCCCCGGCCCCTCACGGACCGGCACCCGCGTTGACAAGGTTCTGCCGGAGGGATTGCAAGCGTGCACGAGCCATGCCGCGGCCGACGCCATGATAGCGTTGCGTGATAAATCACTCCGCTCGGCCGTCATCGCGTACGCGGCGGGCGTTCCGCGAAAGATGAGTGGGTCGATGCCGGCGTTCACCGGCACGACAGTAAACTCGTCCCCAACGAGGATGTCGGTGACGCCGCCGCCGCCAGTGTCATCGAGTTTGATGAGGATCTGCTTCCCACGATTGCGGCGAACCCGTGCGGCAGCCTGCCCAAAGATCGATTGATCGGCGGGTTGGCGGATAACGGAGCATCGGACACCGAGGTGTGACCCCTGGCGCCGGTGCCGCGGGCATGCCCATCGTTGCCGATCACCAGTCGGATTTCGCGAGGTCCGACTCCGCACCCAATATACGGAGCGTCGCGCCGTCGCGATCACCATTGAAATACCGGTCGAGCATTCGTCCGAACATCGAGTCCGCAGACGAGATACTGGCGAACAACGTTACGCTCGACCACAGCTTCATGTGGTCCGGCGAACCGAACACGTCGAGAGCGGACAGAGTTCCGGGCACAGCCGCGGCTGCTTCTGCGCATGACACCAGCCTTGGTCTGAGGTCCGGGTGCATCAGGTACGCCTCGGCCTCCGCTCGGCTCTTAGCTGCGTATTGTTTGGCCTTCGGGCCGGTTTCGAGGCCGTCGATCTGCGGGAAGATGAACCTGGCACCGCCATGAGTAATGCTGATTCGCTCGTCTACTGCGACATTATTTTGACAAAGCTTTGCGATCGTTGACGCGTTGCTCGATGGCTTGCATCACTTCGTCGAATGTCAGCCGAGTGATGTCGATTTTCTTCCGTGGCCGTGGCGCGAACTCCGTCGGTAACTTGGCTTGCCACTCTTTTTGTTTCGTTGGGTTGCCGTCGGAATACGCGATGAGCCGAGCGACGGCGTCGTACAGGATGTTGGAGCCAGGCGGAATCGTGCTCTCGCGCTGCTTCATTCCTTCGTAGCCGCTGAGGAGCAGTTTCTCGGCTTCGTCGTTCTTTTTCTGCCTCGCGAGTGCCTCGCCGAGCATGGATTCGATGTTGTACCTGTTCCACGAATCGGGGGCAATCGTGCGGAGAATGTTGAGACACTCGCGGCATGTCGCCTCGGCTTCGGGCCATTTGTGTTGCTGAATCAGGTTGGCGCCCAGCAGCACCAACTCACTCGCATACTTCATCGACTCCGCGCCGGCTGTCGCCTTGAGATGTGCCGCCCACTTGCGCCGCCACTCCTCGGCACTCGCCCATTGCCGCGCCGCTTCGAACGCCACCGTTGCATTCGAGATGATCCCTGAGGCCTGCCCAGACTGATACTCTATTTTTTCCAAACCTTTGACAGCGGCTGTGAAAAGCGGTAGGGCTTCGGTCATTCGGCCGGCCGACTGGTAACCGTATGCGAGGTTGTGCTTGCTGAGAATAATCTCGGAGTGATCGGGGCCGAGTTTCGCAATCCTGAGCTTCAGTGCCACTTCTGACAGCGGCAGTGACTCACTGAGCCGGCCCATGGACTCGTATGTTGCCGCAAGGTTGTCCATGCTGGTGATCGATTCGATGTGGTCGGGCCCGAGCTTGGCTTTGTTCCGCTTGAGCGTCTCTTCAAAAAGCGGCAAGGCTTCATCCAGACGGCCTGTGATCTGGTAAACGCTCGCGAGGTTGTTCAGGCTCATCAGCGTGCTGGGGTGGTCGGGCCCGAGCTTGGCTTTCCTCTGGATGAGTGTTTCTTCGAGAAGTGGCACGGCCTCCGTGAACCGGCCGGCGGCATGGTAACCGAATGCAAGGTTGTGCTTGCACATGAGTGTATCCGGATGGCCCGATCCGAGCTTGGCTTTCGTCAGCTTGAGCGTCTCTTCGTAGAGAGCCAGTGCCTCGACCAGTCGGCCTGCAGACTGGTAACCATTTGCGAGGTTGCTCATGCTGATCAGCGTGCTGGGGTGGCTCGTCCCGAGCTTGGCTTTCTGCAGCATGATTGTCTCCTTGTAAAGCGTCAAGCCCTCGGTCAGCCGGTCTGCGGAACAGTAACAATACGCTAGGTTGCCCATGGTTGTGAGCGTGTCCGGATGGTCTGGTCCGAGTTTCGCCTTCATGCGTTTGAGCGTCTCCTCGAAAAGCCGAAGTGCATCCGCCAGTCGGCCCACAGACTGATAACTATCCCCCAGGTTGTTCATGCTTGCGAGGGTTTTCGGGTGGTCTGGCCCGAGCGTGGCCTTCATGAGTATGTAAGTCTCTTCCAGGAGCGGCAGAGCCTTCGCGAACCGGCCAGCAAACAGGTAGCCGTTCGCGAGGTTGTTCATGCTCGCCAGCGTCTCTGGGTGTTCTGGCCCGAGCTTCGCTTTTTTGAGCGTGAGCGATTCCTCATACAGCCGTAAGGCCTCGGTCAACCGTCCCGCGGCCCCGAAACCGCTTGCAAGGTTGCCCATACTCATGAGCGTGTCCGGGTGGTCCGGCCCCAGTCTGGCTGCACGCGTGGCCAGTGCTTTCTGATACAAGCCAATGGCCTTCGAGGTCTCGCCCATCCCGAGCAATGAATCTCCAAGTGTCATCTGTATTTTTGCCACTTCGAGCGGGTCGCCAATCGCGCTGCCATCCAAGTCTCGCACAGCCTTGTCGAGATTTGCATTGAGCTTGTTGCGGAAATCAGCCACGGAAGCGAAGTTCGCCTTCGGATCGAGATTGTCGAAGATCGAGGCGAGAATGGTGTTGGCCTTGCGCGAATAGGCGAGGTTCGTCTCGGCAGCCTGACGTTTGCTTTCCGCGTCCAACTTGGCCAACCGCTCACCCTCTGCACGCTCCGCCTCGGCTTGTCGCGCGAGTTCCGTTTCGTTCTTCTCGGCATTCACAAAGTAGAGCCCGCCGCCCAGACCCAGCAGACCGACGATCAGCGATGCGGCCAGTCCCGCCACGGTGCCGGGGTGCTTGCGGGCCCATCGTTTGCCTCGCACGCTGAAGGGTTCGCGGAATGCCATCACTGGCTCGTCGGCAAGGTAGTGCTCGACCTCCTCGCCGAGCAGGGCGGCATTGGAGTAGCGATCCTGGGGCCGTTTTGCCATCGCCCGGAGCACGACCATATTGAGTGCCGCGGGCACATCAGACTTCGCCTGCTTCGGTGCTGGGAAATCGCCGGCCTGCACCTTGGCAAGGATCTCCCCCACGCTGCCATGGAACGGCATCTGGTTTGTCAGGAGCACATACAGCGTGGCACCCAGCGAGTAGACATCGGCCGCGGAGCCAAGTTGATCCAGCTTGCCGGCGGCCTGCTCGGGGCTCATGAACGGCGGCGTGCCAACGGCGCTGCCGGCTTGCGTC
>JBGSSZ010000119.1:0-5445 GCA_041736785.1 Limnoglobus sp. | reverse complement strand
CATCGCCCGTGGCAACGCGGACGCCACCGGTGTAGCTCTCCTCGTAGGCGAAGAATCGGAATCGCTCGGTGCCGGTCGCATAGTCGAAGACGCGGAGCAGCGGTGAGCGGCCTGCCGCGGCGGCGACCACCACAAACGCTGGCGACTGTGGCGTGCCCGTGCTCACAACATACGCGGGGTTCAGTTGCAGATCGTCGGGCGTGGTGCTGATCGGCGGCGTGTTCGTCGGCGGCACGCTGCCATCGGTCGAGCCAAGGAAATTGCGCTTGGTCGGGTCGTTCGGATCGCGGACCTCGCCGAAGTTGAGGGGCCCGCGAGTCTCGTTGTAGTCGAGGACTACGCTTTGGAAGACGTCGTCGCCGACGCCAACCGGTCGAATACGCGGCTCCTGCACGCTCTCGAAGAAATCGTCATACCCCGCCGGCTGCGTCTCGACGATCGTGTAGGCTCCGGCTGGCAGGTAGGGGAACTCCCAGCGGCCGTTGGCATCGGTCTGCGTGACGAGGCCGTTCAGAGAATCCGCCGCCGTGAGCGGGCGGGCCATCGGCGTCCCGGCGAACGCGGTACCACTGATGCTCACGATCGTATTCGGGATGCCTGGCTCGCCCTGATCGAAGCGGCGATTGCGGTTGATGTCCTCGTAGACGAAGCCGAAGACCGCGGCACCGAGCACTTCGCCGAAGTTGTATTCGACGCCGTGCTGATCCTCACCGAGCACGACCGTGAGCACGTCGTTGGCGGGCTTGCCGCCGCCGAGGCTGCCTGCGGTGTCGATGCCGTCGTAGAACCCGAGCGGCTGGGCTTCGGTGATGACGAAGCTGCCCGGTGGCAGATTCAGAAACTCATAAAAGCCGAGCGAGTTGGTGAAGGCAGTACGGTTGACTGGTCCTTCGATCGTGTCGCCGACGAGAGTGATACGGACGCCGCCGATGCCGGTTTCGCCCTGTGCCGTTTCGCGGATGCCGTTGGTGTTCCAGATGTCGCGATAGACGAAGCCACTGACGCTGGCGGGGACCGTGTTGGGCGGCGGGGGCGGCGGGGGGACGACGATTTGCTGTCGGACGAGGCCGAAGTCGAGGGTGAGATTGCCGAGGCCGCCGAGGCTGGGATTCGCGGCGGAGCCCGCCACTTCGAGCGTGACAAGACCCGAGCGGATCAGCGTGAGCGCAGTGTTTGCGGTGCCTTTGTCTTCATCGTCGCGGTTCGTCAGCGTGGCCGGCTCGAAGGGTCCACTCGTCGAACCTGCGACACCGCTCGAACTGATGAACTGCGTCGGCGGCACGATCTCCACGCGGTAAGTGCCGGGGAACAGGCTCTCGAAGAGGTAGAGACCATTGGCGTCGGTGACGGTCGAACGGAGCAGTTGATCGCGATTGTCGAGCAGACGCACAGCAATGCCCGGTGCCACGTCTTCCGTGGTCTGGCGCACACCGTCATTGTTGGCGTCGTACCAGACCTGGTTGCCGAGGCTCAGCGTGCGGAAGAAGCCGAAGTCCTGGCGGAGATTGCTGCTGGCATCGTCCGCGTTGTCGATGAGTCCGCCCGCAGTCGCGGCTTCGCCGAGTGGCTGTGTGCCATAGTTGAGGTTCACGACTGGGCCGCGAACGACGGCACCGACAGTGGTTCCATAGTCGGTTGAATCGACGCTGGTACCGCTGGCAGGCTCGAAGATCCCGCTGCTGATGCTGTTGGCTCCGGTGCTGGAGATGTATGCGGTGCTGGGCAGGCTGGAGCGGGCGATCTCGACGTAGTAGGCACCGGGGTTCAGATTGGTGAAGAGATAGCCACCGCTTGCGTTGCTGACTGTGCTGGCGACGAACTCGCCGGTCGCGGTCCGGAGCGTGAGGGCAACGCCGCCGAGCCCGGGCTCGGTGTCCTGGCGAATTCCGTCGTTGTTCACATCGTCGAAGACGAGGTTGCCGATGGAGAGCGGGCGGATCAGCCCGAAGTCGACGCGGAGGTAAGCCGTGCCATCGACGTTGGAGTCCGCGAGCACGACGAGGTTCGATCGGATGCTGCCGTTGACATTGCTGCCGTGGTCCGCGTTGTTTTCGTCGCTGCTCGTGCCGGGCTCGAAGGGTCCGGTGCTGCTGCCGACCGAGCCGGTGCTGGAGGAGAATCCGCTCGGCGGAATGATCTCAACGACATAGTTGCCGACATCGAGACCGACGAACAGATAACGACCGCCATTGCGGGTGACTTGGCTTTGCAGCATGGTCACGCCATCGGCAGCGAAGAGGTTCACAATCACATTGTCGACGCCGGGCTCTGTGGTCTGCTTGCGGCCGTCGTTGTTCAGGTCGTGCCAGACGGTGTCGCCGAGCGACAGGCTCACAGCTTCAGCGACGCCGATGTCGAAAGAGTGATCGTTGCGCCCCGCGAGCGAGGTGCGGACATTCGCGACGCCGTCAGCGTCGACATTCGAGTCGCGGGCGGTGCCGTTCGTCGAGCCATCGGCGGTCTGCAGCGTGAAGCTCCGCCCGGCGAGTGCCGACTGCGAGCGACTGACGCGCAGTTGATAGTCGCTGTTGGCCTTCAATGCGAGGCCGTACATGCGGCTTTGTGTGCTGGTGCCTGCGGCGGACGAGAAGATGTAGTTGCCATTGGCATCCGTGGTGACGGTGGCGAGCTTGACGCCAGCCGCGTCGAAGAGATCGATCACGACATTGGCGAGACCGGCCTCGCCGGCGTCCTGGATGCCGTTGCGATTGGTGTCGGCCCAGACGAAGTTGCCGATTTCGATGGGCGGCGGGCTGGTCAGCGCGACGAGATCGCCCAGACCGTTGCCCTTGGCGAACGTGCTGGTGTTGGTGTTGTTCGGTGTGACGTAGAGCTCGTAGCTCTTGGCAATCTCGCCGGTGGTGTTGGAGTACCATCGGACGCCGCCGCCGTTGATCGCGCCGATCTGCCGGACAGGATCGAATGCCGTGGCGAGTGTCTGGCCGGTACCCGGAAGCTGGAGCACGCCACCCATGCTGACTTCGTCATTTTCGACGAACACGCCCACGGGGATCGTGCTCGGGTCGCGGGGGAAGTCGTCGTCGGAGAAGAACTCACCCCCGCCCGGGCCCTGGCCATTGCTGACCGGACCAGTACCGAGCCCACCGCTGCGGCCATTGCTTTCGAGCGTCCACCCTGAGAACGGCAGACTGGTGTTCGCCTGCATCGCGTCGAGGTTGTTCGGCACATTGATCGCCGCACGCAGGATGTCGCCCGCGGTGATGCTGAACGGTGAAAAGTCGTTGGGCAGATCGGGATTGATCGGCACGTTGCGGCCGATCTGATCGCCCGAGCGATCGCGCAGGCCCAGCGTCAGGTTGCCGGCGGCATCGAAGCTGATGCCCGTCAGCATCGGCTGCGGATAGCCGCTGCGACCGAGTGCGGCGGGATTCTGCTGCACAGCACGGCTGACCGGCGACCACGGATTCCATTCGGCCGGGTCAGGCGGTGAGAATCCGCCAGCGATCGGATCGAAGCCCTGATGAATCTGCCCGCGCGGGTAGTTCAACGCGAACTCAAACACGGCGCCCGATGCGGTGCCGCGGCGGCTGCCATCGACGAACTGACCGGTGGCAGGATCGAATGCGAAGACGTACGCCTTCAGGTCCGCAGCATTCTGCGTGGACTCCGCCGAGTTCACGGCACCCACATAGATGAGCCCGCGATACTCTTCGACCGCGAAGGGACGCAGGTCGCCCAGCGGGTTCGCCGCGGTGCGGCCGGTGACGGTAGCAGGAATCGGCAGATCGAAGCGCTGCACCGTGCTGGTGTTGAGGGCACCGCTGGTGGGTAGTGAGTAGAGTCGACGATCGCCGAGGGCCATGGTGAAGAGCCGCGAACCGTCCGCAGTGACATCGAGCCCGCCGAGGGCGATCTTGCCCACGGAGTCCCAGCCGAGTCCGCGGACCACGCCGAGTTCGTCAGTGAAGCGCACCAGGCCATCGGTGAACCAGTACGACGGATTGCTGACGTCCTGACGATACGAGACCGGGTTGCCGTTGATGTCGGTGTAAAGATTGGTGAGATCGCCAGCGGGCCGGTTGGCGAAGATGCTGTTCAGATCGGCATACAGGCTCGACGCACTGCCGAACGTGCCCATCTGATAGATCGCACCCGGGCCGGCGGGGCCGAAGCTGCTGGTGCGTTTCATGAACGCGGCGGCGTAGAGCGTGTTGCTGTTCTGGTCGTAGGCCAGGCCCCAGGTGGTGCCGACGTCCCGCTGAGCCACGCTCAGATCGTGCGTCGTCGGATCCTGATGATTCAAGCGATTGGGATCGCTGTCCGCGCTGCCGGAGGAATTGGCGAAGCTGACGATGACGCCCGAGCCTGGATTGAGATCGCCGGGTGCGAGACCGCCAATGACGTAGACACTGGTGGCGAGCGTGGGATTGTTCGGCGTGAAGTCTTCGGGACGCAGCACGGCGAGGTTCACATTGAGCGCACTGTTGCTGGCGACAAACTGAATCGCGGAGCCTGAGCTTGAGCCTTGGGGGCCGAAGTAGACCCCGGTGGGGAGGTTGGTGAACTCGACGCGGAACGGTCCGGCTGTGGTGGTCGTCAGTGTGTACGTGCCGGCTGCACCGGTCGTGGCGACGGCAGCGATCGCGTTGGTGGTGTCGTAGGCCGTGACGGTGATGCCAGCGACGCCGCGATCCACCGAGGTCGGCGTGGTGCCCAGACCATTGTTCGCGATCGGCGTGCCGACATCCATCACGCCGTTGGCGTTGTAGTCGTGGAAGACGGTGCCACTGATGCTGGGAATGCTGCGATCTTCGAGCACAGCCAAGTTGAGTTGGGCCGTGTTCCGGGTGCGGGTCTTCCGTGATTTCGATCGTTTGGACGTTGCCATGGTGTGGCCTCTGTAAGTGTTCGCCCGGGCGCGTTCAATGCGACATCCATTTCACGGGCTCGCGGTGGAAGCGAAACTTCCTGTGGCGGCGATGCGCGAGTCCGTGTTTCACTGAACGGTCTTGGAGGCAGGCTTTCCGTTTCGCGAATGAATTTTCAACAGTAGCCATTATCCCGGAAGCATAGCAACCCCGACAAGGCACAATCGTCATGATTAGAAAAGTTTCACCATCTTATGCTGCTGGGAGTGTCGGAAATACCGACGCGACGGCTCATGCGGTTTATGCGACAGGCGAAGCGGGTATTTCGCATTCACTTCAAAAGGCACAATCGGCTGGAGTTGCTTTGGTGTCGATACGGGAGAGGTACGAAGGATTCGTTCCCGATCGAAGCGCACAGGGTCTGGCTGGAGCCACCCGAGCTGAGACCGGATTCACGGAGGAATGTCATGCTGACCCGTTTCCTGGGGAGCGTGGCTGTGGCGGTTGCGGCAGCCGGCGTGAGCTGGGCCCAGACGACACCGCCCGCCGCACTGCCAAAGACCAAGCCGGCAGCCCCGCCGTCGCTGAAGCCATTGCCCGCCCGGGAGCTTCCTGC
>JBGSSZ010000104.1:0-12901 GCA_041736785.1 Limnoglobus sp. | reverse complement strand
GGCGTTCCGCGCCATCGGCCAGGCGACCCAGGCGATCGCGGCGGGAACCGACCGCGTCATCGCGACGCTGCCGCCGCCCAGTCCGGCCAGTCTCAAGGCGATCTGCGTGATGCTCGGGATCGAAGAAGTCGCAGCCGACGTGGCAGCGGTTAACGGCTGACGCTGCGCTTCTTGCAGCAATGTCCACACTGTTTATTCACGGCAGGGAGGCCGCGGATCTTCTGCCTTGAGTACGATCAACGACCCGGTGGAGGAACATCATGATCCTCAGCGTCAAACAGGCCGCCCAGCGGCTGAACGTCTCCAAGTCGCTCGTTTACGCCCTCTGCGCCGAAGGGCGGTTGAAGCACTACCGCGTGGGAATTGGACGCGGCACGATCCGCATCGATGAAAGCGACTTGCCGAGTGTGAGGATGGAGCCCGCGCTGCCCACGGCTCATCGCGTCGAAGCGGGACTCAAACACCTCACGTTGAACACGTGAACAGCGCGACACTCTCCAGACTCATCACTGACGAAAGGATGTTGCTGTGAACAACGTCTCGCCAATTCTCGCGTCCGCGAAAGCTCGGTCGTCGATTCTCGATGTGCCGCCCCATCCCGAAACAATTTCGGAGATCTTGCAGCGCATGGATACTGTGGGTGCCAAGTCTCGTCTGCCCGACGGGGTCTATCTGGATTTTTGTCGCTGCTTTCAACACAGTATCATTCGCGTTCCCTTTCATCTCTTTGTGCGCTGGCACACCGACGATGAAATCCGACTGCTCTGGATGGACCGTGGTACGCTCACTCCGACTTGCTGGGGCACTCAACTCACTGGACCCGAACGGGACGCTTTCCGAGATACCGTCGGCAACCACGCCTGTGAGACCGACGGTCAATTCTCACTCACGCCGACCGGCTTCGGGCCGCTTCGGATTCACTCCCTCCGACCCGGAGACCGATTTCTCGATCTCCAGGGCCGAAGTGGCATATTCCTCCGCGCCCACAACGACGCGGAGTTCGACGTGATCCTGTTCCCGGAAACCATCAAAGCCAGCCGACAACGCTGGGTGCGAAATGTTTGTGTGTTTGTGCCCGATGCCGATACGGCCCGCAGCGCCCACGACCGCGAGCGGCGAACGTGGAGTGCCCGCTCGGCGGCCGGGATGCCGAGACTTTACGTGACAGACGCCGCGGAATGAGGGAGGCCCGAGGCTTTCGCCGCCATCTCCCGCATGTGCTTCACTTTCTGATTCAAGTGCCCGTAGTGCCGCATCACCATGTCCGTACTCTTGTGGCCGAGCAGTTCAGCCACTTGGGCTACGCCCACACCATTTTCCAAGGCAGTCGTCGCATACGTCGTCCGAAACGTGTAACTGATGAAGTTCCCGAGTTGTGGAAGCTTTTCCCGGAGACGGCGGAACCGGCAGCGAATGGCATTCTTCGAAAATGGCCGGTTGCTCTTGCCGCGAAAAAGCGGCCCTTCGGGAACTGTGCTGATCAATCGTGTCGTCAGATCCACCATCTTCGGCGTGAGATAGATCACGCGCGGCTCGCCGGTTTTCTTCGCGGTCTTGTGCTTCGTCAACACCCAAACGCCGACCGTAAGATCGACATCGGCAGCCGTCACTCGCGCTACCTCACTGGGGCGACAGCCAGTCTCCTCAAGTGCGGTCACGAAGTCGCCGAACTTCGGGTCGTCGATCGCCTCGTGAATCTGTCGCCGTTCGTCTGCCGACAGCACGCGACTTCGGCATCCGACGGCAGGCTTCTTGATGCGTTTGAAGGGATTCGTCGGAATGATTCCTTCGGCTTCGGCCCAGGAGAAGGCCCGTTTGAGAACGCCGATCGCGGAGCGTCGTGCACCCTTCCAGCCCGGATGGGAATCGAGCCAGTGAGTGCAGTGAAACGGCTTCAGTTCCGTGGCGAGCAGGCGGGCAGTCTGCGGATCCTTGCAGAACGACGCCAGAAAGTACTTGTGCCAGTCGAAGGTGGACTTCTCGTGATGCTTTTCGGACCATTGCAGGAAGAGATCGCACACCTGCACCGTGAGAATCTTCGTCGCGGATGGTACATCCGCAGTGGTAGTCATCAGCTTGTAAAACGCGGTCATCGCCTCCTGACGGTTATCCTTGCCCTTGGCAAGCCGGACCTGCTTGCCACCGAACTGGACAAACCACGCGTCTTTCGAGGCGCGATACCAAGGGGATCGTTCCGTTGCCATGTTGCACCATTTCTCGGGTCGTAACCCGTTATTCGGTGCGAAAGTGCTGAAGAAAAGTTGGGGGTGAAAGCCGTGCGAACAATGGAAACGCCGCGAAAATTGCCAGGCGTGCCCTCACCCGTGCCCACTCGTGTTCCATCTCCTCAAAATGCTAGTCGGGGCGACAGGATTCGAACCTGCGACTTCCTGGTCCCAAACCAGGCGCTCTACCGGGCTGAGCTACGCCCCGTCGGCAGCATCTTACCACTTGCAACAGAGCGCGGACAGGTCGATCCGGTTCACCCACATTCCGCTTCAAGATGGGTAAACTGTTCGGCCGATAACGATTGGACGGATTGTTCCGCTGCGGAGATACTATGCCTCGCTGGCTGCTCCTGCTCGCGATCGTGCTCCTGGCTGGCTGCTCGCGGAAGCATTTCCGCGAACGGGCCGACGCGGAAGTCACGAACATCATGGCGCAGAAAGACATCTTTCCCGACTGGAAAGTCGAGAACTGGCACGTCTATCCCGACGAACGGGCCCGCTTTGCCGATCCCAGCAATCCCGACAATCCGCCGTATCCAGCCGACGACTACCCGGCGTGGTTGCTGTCGCCGAACCCGCAACGGCCCAACAAGAAAAGCGGCACGGGCCGTCACGAAGGCGATGAGTACCTGAGTTGGATCGAAGCCTGGGACGCGGAGAACCGCGCGCGGGATGCCACCGAAACACCACTGAAGACCGTCGAAGCCCGCACGGCACCGGACATCACGACCGCGTACATCACCGCACTGAAAACCGAGCAGCGGCCGTATCGCCTCACGCTCGAGCAGAGCGTGGAACTGGCACTGTTTAACAGTCGCGAGTTTCAGGACCGTCGCGAGGATCTCTATGTCGCGGCGTTGCCGGTGTCGGAGCAGCGGTTCAGCTTCGCGGCGCAGATGTTTGCGGGGACGCAGGCGGCCCGGGTCTGGAGTGGTCGCGATCGCATCGATCCGGGTAACCGCTGGAATATCGCCACCGAGAGCACCGTCGGGCGGCTCTTCCCCACCGGCGGCACGCTGCTCTTTCGATTCGCCAACGAAGTGATCGTAAACCTCACATCCAACAATCCCGGCATCTCGCTGTCGGGTATGTCGTTGACATTCCTGCAGCCGTTCCTGCTCGGCGGCGGCTACGCGGTCACACTCGAAAATCTCACACAGGTCGAGCGCACGCTGCTCTATGCCATCCGCAGCTATGCCCGCTTCCGCAAAGTCTTTTATGCCGCCATCACTGTCGCCAACGACTACACCAACAACCCCTATGGCCTCAACGGGCTGTCGGTGAACCTCGGTCGCGGCATCGGGATGAACTTCACGGCTCCCAGCGTCGGCTATCTGCCCACGGCGCTGCGGGCGGCCACGCTCACCAACGAAAAGAGAAACATCGTCGCCCTCGAAGAAAATCTCAAACTCATCAACAACCTGAAAGAAGGCGGCAACAGCACGCAACTTCAGGTGATCCAGGCCGAGCAGCAACTGCTCTCCAGCCTCAGCGACTTTTTGAACAATTCGCGGTTGTATCAGGATCAGTTGGACAATTTCAAGCTGCAGCTTGGCGTGCCGACGACCTTGCCGTTGGAGCTCGATGATGCTCCGCTGCGGCCGATGAAACTGCAGATGCAGACCTACGACGAACTGTATGTGCAACTCGCGCAGTTCCAGACGGACGCGGGCGTGTTCGAAGCTGGTGACACTGACGAGAGCGTGCGGGCGCGGTGGAAACGTCTGCTGACGGAGAGCCCGCTGTCGAAGGGGACGCCGTTCGCCAAGGACTATGAACAGTCGGCGGAGCGTCTGCGTCAGTTGTCGGATGCGGTGCTGGTGCAACGGGACCGGGAACTGCGTGCGGAGCGGGAGAAGCTGCTCGATCAGCGTGCCGCCCGTCAACTTGCCGGCACGCCCGACACCGACGCTGACCTTGCGGCTCTGTCGCTGGTGGAGACCGCGATCGACTTTGTGCGGTTCGAGGCGGCTCTTCGCGAGTATGCCAAGCGGCCCTGGCTGCGGGTGCCCAAAGAACGGCAGGCCATCGAGCAGCAGCAGAGCTATCGGGCTGTCAGCGATGCGGGCACGCTGCTCGGGATCCGCACTGGTAACCAGCGGAACCTTGCCATCCGCGAAGCCTGGCCCGAACTGCCGGGCGTGATCGTCGACGGTCAGAATCTGCTCGATGGCCCGCTGGACGAAGCGACGACCATCGCCGCGACGACCGCACTGAATCAGCGGCTCGATCTGATGAACACGCGGGCTCAGGTCGTCGATACGTTTCGGCAGATCACCGTGCGGGCCAACGCCTTGCAGGGGATCTTCGACATGCGCTACAACCTCGACACCGGGCCGCTGCTGGGGGCGACGACCAATGGTCTGGGCGGAAACGGAACGCGGAACACGCTGACGCTGCGGTTCGAGCCGCCGCTGGTCCGGCGTGTCGAGCGGAACCTCTATCGGGCCAGCCTGATCGCCTATCAGCGGCAGCGGCGGTTCCTCATGGCGGTCGAGGATAACATCATTAACGACGTGCGGGGAGACGTTCGGCAATTGCGGGCGCTCGCACAATCGTATAAACTACAATCACGGGCTGTCGAACTCGCGTATGCTCAGGTCGACAGTGCCCGCTCGACATTGGTGGCCCCGCCTGACCCCGGTGCTCGCGAGAGTGCAGGAAACGTCGCCGCACTGACAGATCAGCTCTTGCGAGCCCAGGCGCAACTCCTGCGCTCGCAGAACTCTCTGTATGCGGTCTGGATCAATTACCAGGTCGCACGGACGAATACCTACCTCGATCTCGAGTTGCTTCCTTTGGATGCCCGAGGACTGTGGACTGATGAACCTCACCCCCCCGCACACGAACTCGCTCCCCTCCCCGAGCCCGCGCCCTGAGGCGGAATCCCGTTCTGTGCCCAAGAGTCCGCGCAAGCAGCGGTCGAAGTGGCCACTGATTCTGGCGGGTACCCTGGGGCTCATCGGGCTGGGCGTGGCATTCTCCCTCTGGTCGCCGTTTGATGCCGCGTCGCGGGGCGATCTGCTCTGGGCCACGGCAAAGACCGAAATGCTGCCGATCTCGGTCGTAGAGAAAGGGCAACTCGAATCGACCGACAATCGCGATCTCATCTGCAAGGTGAAAGCCGGGAGCAAGGGCACGTTTGCCAGCACGATCAAGTGGGTGATCGACGACGGCTCCATCGTGAACAAAGGGCAGCTTCTGCTCGAGCTCGACGACTCCGCGTTGCAGGAGCAGTACAAGACGCAGAGCATCGCCGTGGACAAGGCCCGAGCCGAGTGGATCAGTGCGAACGAGGAATACACGATCACGGTCAAGCAGAATGAGTCGGACCGCGCTCAGGCTCAGGCCGACCTGCGTGTGGCCGAACTCGATCTGGATAAGTTTCTCGGCTTCCGCGAAGACGAATCGCAAACCTCGCTGGCAGCCCTGCTCGGCGGAGTGGGCGTGCTCGCCGAGAAAGGCGAATATCGCAGCCAACTCGACGATGTGAGTGGTCGGCTCAAACAGGCGGAAAGCGATCTCGATGCCTACCGCGAGCGTGCCGCCTGGGCCGAACGCTCCGTGAAACTCGGCTATCTCACACCGTCGCAGGCCCGCGTCGAACTCACCAAGATGAGCGGCGGGCTCGACAATGTCGAAAAGCTCCGCAAGGAAAAATACATCCTCGAAACCTTTACCCGCGAACGCACGCTCACCGATCTGAAAGCGAAAGTCGAAGTCGCGGCGATCGGGGTGGAGCGGGCTTCGTTCCAGGCACGGGCCAAAGAAGTCCAGGCCGAAAGCGACCGCCGCACCAAGCGATCCGTCTTCGAGAGCGAAGAGGAGCGACTGCGGGAGATCGAGGAGCAGATCGCGGCGTGCAAGGTCTATGCACCGCAGGCGGGGATGGTGGTCTATGCCAAGCCGGAGTCGAGCCGGTTCAATCAGAATTCGCAGGGGCTGATCGCGCAGGGCGAGCAGGTCAAGGAAGGGCAGAAGATGATGCGGATTCCCGACCTGAGCCAGATGCAAGTGAATACCAAAGTGCACGAAGCATTGGTCGCCCGGATCAAAGGCGATGATCGCCGTTCGACGGGGCTGCTCGATTCGCTGCGGGCCGGTCAACTGGTCAATATGAATCCGTTTTCGCGGCTGCTGATGCAGTCGGAGGCGACGCAGAGCATCATGCGGGAGCAGTTCCGCGACAAGGAGTATTACATCGCCGAGCCGGGCCAGCGGGCGACGGTGCGCGTGGATGCGTTCCCCGACCGCGTGTTCAAGGGTCGGGTGCGGAGCGTCGCAGCGGTGGCGAATTCGCTCGACTGGGGCAGCGACGTCAAAACTTATCAGACGCTGGTAGTGATCGAGGAAGAGGTCGAGGGTCTGCGTCCTGACATGAACGCGGAAGTGACGATCCACGTCGAGGACTCCACCGAACCGGTGCTGGCGATTCCGATCCAGGCTGTGGTTGGCGGTAGCGAGAGCGGCCCGCACCGCATGGTCTATGTCAGAACACCGGCCGGCCCTGAAGAGCGCAAGGTCAAGCTCGGCAAGTTCAACGAGAAGATGATCGAAGTCCTCGACGGCCTGAAGGATGGCGAAGAGGTGCTGACGAATCCGAAAGTGATTCTGGGTGACAAGACCAAGACGCGCGAAGCGGGTGCCGACGCGAAAGGCAAAGGCGCGGGCCCCGGCGGCGGGAAGAAGGGTGATGGCAAGAAGTCCAGCGGGAAGAAAGCAGCGCCACCGCCGGAATGAGAGACGCCCCACCCGGACCAAGCCCACCCGTAGCTACGGGTGGGCTTTTGAACACTCAAAATCAATCTCATTTCGAACACTTGCATGCCCACCATCGTCAACGTCGAAGACCTCTACAAGGACTACTTCCTCGAAGGCCACGTCCCGGTGCATGTCCTGCGCGGGATCAATCTCGCCGTCGACGAAGGGGACTTCGTCGCGCTCATGGGGCCCTCCGGCTCGGGCAAGTCCACGCTCATGAATATCCTCGGCTGCCTCGACAAGCCGACCGATGGCTCTTACTTCCTCGGCGACAACGACGTCAGCGAAATGACTGACGACGAACTCTCCGAAATCCGCAGCACCTACCTCGGCTTCATCTTCCAGGCGTACAACCTGCTGCCGCAGTACACGGTCGTGGAGAACATCGAGTTGCCGCTGATCTATCAGGGCGTGCCGCCGAGCGACGAGACCAAACAACGCTGTATTGCTTTGGCGGATATGGTTGGCCTCGGCGAACGGCTCGATCACCGACCACTGCAGCTTTCCGGCGGGCAGCAGCAACGTGTCGCCATCGCCCGCTCCCTCGTCAACGATCCGCACGTCATCCTCGCCGACGAACCCACCGGCAACCTCGACAGTCGAACCAGCCTCGAAATCATGCGCATGCTCACCGAACTCAACGACAGCGGCAAGACCATCATCATGGTCACGCACGAGCCCGACATTGCCGAGTGGGCCAAACGCGTCGTGCGGCTCCGCGACGGCATCGTCGAAAGCGACGAACGCAACACCGTGCGGAAAACACTCTCGGTCTGATTCAGGCAACTCCGCAGTTTTCGCGTGACAGCGAGCAGCACTTCGCGGATAATCTTCAGCAGGCCCGTCACATGTCCCTTGGAGGCTTGCCATGTTGCGCTGTCTGTTATCCCTCTCACTCCTGACCGCGCTGGCTGTGCCGATTGCAGCCCAGCCCGCGATCCCGGCTGACGCTGTCGGCTTCGTGCATGTCCGTGCCGCCGAGATCTGGAAACACGACCTCTTCAAGAGCGTCCGCGACCTGGTGACCGCTGCAGGGCCGAAAGCCCTCGCGGCGTTCGAGGAGCAGATGTATCCCAATCCGAGCGATGTCGTCGACGCCACGCTCGTCATGTTGCCCAGCAGCGGCGGACCGGATCCCTTCGAGGCGGTCGGGCTGATCCAGTTCCGCACCGAAATTGACGCGGAGAAAATCCGCAAGCTCTACCTGCCCGAATCCGCGACCAGTGAAGTTGGCGGCCGCAAGTTCTACATCGATCGCGACAAGGATCTCGGTCTGCACTTCCCCGACGCGAAGCACCTGCTGGTCGGCCCGGCGAAGTCGCTGGAGATGTATCTCACCAAGGCTCCCACGACGGACGGACCGCTGGCTGCGGCACTCGCAGCGGCGAAAACGAAGTCGCTGACCGTCGCGGTGAATGTGAAGGCCATGCCGATCCCGCCGCAGGCGTACGACGAGATCCCGCCGGAGGTCCGGCCGCTGGCGATGGTGCAGATCGCCGTGCTGACACTCGATCTGAACGCAGCGGATCCACAGATCAAATTGAATGCCAGCTATGGCAGCGACGCGGCTGCGAAGGATGCCGAGAAAGCATTGCAAGCCGCGATCGCGATGGCGAAGCAGGCATTGAAAGAGCCGAAGGCGGAGATGGAGCAGAAACTCTATGCCAACGCGGGCAAGGGTCCGCAGCCGTTTGGCCTGGCGATGGAAGCGGGTGCCGCCATGCTGGGGCTGGGCGGCATCAACCGCCTGGAGGCCGAACTCGATCGCCTGCCGATCACGCGGGCTGGCAGCGATCTGGTCGCGACAGCGAACATCCCGAAGGAAGTGATGGCGATGAGCGGGATGAACGCCAGCGTGATGGTCGCGTTGCTGCTGCCCGCCGTGCAGAAGACCCGTGCGGCCGCCAGCGGATCGATCAGCGCCAACAACATGAAGCAGATGGGGCTGGCGTTTCACATCGCCCATGACGCTACGAATGCGCTGCCACCCGCGGCGATCTGCGATAAGACCGGGAAGCCGCTGCTGAGTTGGCGGGTCGCGATTCTGCCTTACATCGAGCAAGAGAATCTCTACCAGCAATTCAAGCTCGACGAACCGTGGGACAGCGCCAACAACAAGCCGCTGATCGCGAAGATGCCGAAGCTCTATGTCAATCCGCGCGTCGAAACCAAGCCGGGGATGACGGTCTACAAGGTCTTCGTCGGCAAGGATTGCATGCTCGACTGGACCAACAGTCGGAAAATGTTTGGCGTGACCGATGGCCTCTCGAACACGATCATGACCATCGAAGCCGGCGACCCGGTGATCTGGACCAAGCCCGAGGAACTTGTGTTCGATCCGAAGAAGGACCTGCCGAAGCTGGCCCTGCCCGGCGGCATCAAGCAGATCTACGTCGGCATGGGGGATGGCTCGGTGCGCCGCATCGATTTGGACCGCGTGTCGGCGAAGACTCTGAAGATCGCGATCGGAGCCGCGGATGGGGAAGTCATGCCGCCGGACTGGGATGGCGATGTACCCGGACGCGGTGTAGGCAGAGTACCCCAGTTTGTGCCTGCTGCGCCGATTCTGCCGCGCGCGCAAGCCGTGCCGCCACCTCCGGCACCGCCGCCGGTCCGAAAGCCGTAACGCCAACGAAGCAGGAGTAAGGAAGAACAAAGAAGCGTGCGGGAGCGGAACTTCTTCGTTCTTCCTTCTTCCTTTTGAATTCACATTCCTTGTCGAATTGAACCTCAGACCGATACCATTCGTATTCCGCGCTGGCCGGCAATCGGTCGGCGGGGGGTCTACGTCTTGATTACCAGGAACCCCGGCATGGCGCGCCGGCCTCAGAAAACGCCCGTGTTCGCCCCGGATGAGCCGATCGTTGTCGCCTTTAACGGGCTGCGCGACGAGCTGGTGAGTACGCTCGCCTACATGCTGGGCAGCCGCGACGATGCCCAGGACGCCGCCCAGGAGGCGTTTCTGAAATGCTGGCGGGCCCGGGCCGGGCTGCCGGATGTGCAGAATCTGCGGGCGTGGATCTTCCGGGTGGCGATGAACGCCGCCCGCGACTATCAGCGCTCCGGATGGAACAAACGCTCCCGGCCCCTGATCGCGGAGGAGTCGACTGTGACATCCCGCGACCTGTCGGCCAGCGAGCAGATGATCGACGACGAACAGGTCCGGGCCCTGCGGAAAGCCCTGCTGGAGCTGCGCGACGAAGAGCGGGAAATCTTCCTCCTGCGGCAGAACGGCGAACTCACTTACGAGGAGATCGCCGCCCAGCGAAACGTGCCGGTCGGCACGGTGAAGACCCAGATGCGGACCGCACTGATCAAGCTGCGGAAAGCACTCAACCCGGAGGCCGCTGATGCGGCTTTGCCCGATGAATGAGGGACCGCCCGTGGAATGCCACGACTGTAAAAACGGACTGCTCGATCTCGCGTACGGCCTGCTGGAGCCCGCGGAGGCGGATGCCATCCGCGCTCACGCTGCCACCTGCGAGGCCTGCTCCACCGAACTGGCCCAGACTTCGCGCATGAAGACGCTGCTCGGTCGTGCGGCGATGTTCACCTTCGACGAAGTCGAGTTTACTGCACCTTTGGCCGAGCCAGCCACGCCGCGTCGTACCTGGGCTCGCCCAGTGGCGGTTGTCGCCGTGGCCGCGGCAATGCTAGTTGCGGTCATCGCCATTCCTCCGCTGCTCACTCCCACCGCTGACGATCGTCCCGGCTACGCGGCGATCGACACCACGCCCAAGGACACCGACCCGAAGCCCAATGTCGTGGTGCCCAATTCCCGCGGCATCCGCGAAAACGCACCCGGCGAATGGACTGCGGAAACTGCTGCCGATGCGAAGGTGAAGTATCGCATCACGGTGCTCGGCCCCCGCGAGCCGAAGCTCGGCAGCGAATACTCGATCACCGCCATCGATGCCACGGGCAAACCGATCACAGTGCGGGTGACCGCGTTTGTGAAGGACGCCAAAGCGACCTACGGCAAGAAGTCGTTTGAGACCGATGCCACCTGGACGCTCACGCCGGACATCTTCGAGAAGCTCCCGGCAGAGAATGTGTCCTTGCAGGTGTTCGCCACGCAAAGCGAAACCGGCGACCGCGTGACGCTGAGTGTCCCGCTGCGGTGATGCGTTGCTCGACCAGTCCGCAGCGCAAGCAAGGAAGTTTCTGTTCTGCTTGTGACCGTCAGGACCTGACAGGTCGATTCGCACTGTTTTCCATCTCCGCTCAGGCGGCAGTTCTCCCCGGCGCCGCGAACCTGTCTGCGGCTGCTATACTCCCTGCACTATGTACGAACTCTTCGGCCACACCGCCGACCTCGGGCTGCGCGTCATCGCGGCGGATCTCGATACGCTCTTCGTCGAAGCCGCTCAGGCGCTCTTCGCGATGATCGTCGAGGACACGGCGACGGTACAGCCGGTGCGGGAGGAGTTGTTTGCGATTGCCGGCGACGATCGCGAGTATCTGCTCTTCGACTGGCTGCGCGAGCTGCTGCGCCGCCACGACGAGGAGCGGATTCTCTTTGGTAAGTTTGCCGTGACCGTGACGGCGTCGGGGCTGACCGCGACGGCATGGGGCGAGCCGATCGATGCGGCACGCCACCAGCTTTCGCACGAAGTGAAGGCGATAACGTACCACGAACTGAAAATCATTCCGCATGCCGATGGCCTGATGGCCGAAGTGATTGTGGATATTTGAGAGACTGCCATGAAGACCACCTTTGCCGGGCCGCTGGAGAAGATCGATAGCTGCTGCTGGCGCATTCCGAAGAGCTTCCGCAAGGACATGCTCGTCGACGGGATCATCTTCGCGTCCGACAAACTCATCGAAGCGATCCGCGGAGACAACGCCCCGAACCAGGTCGCGAACGTCGCCACGCTCCCCGGCATCCAGGGTGCGAGCCTCGCCATGCCCGACATCCACTGGGGCTACGGTTTCTGCATCGGGGGGGTTTGCGCCACCGACCCGGATGAGGGCGGCGTCATCAGCCCCGGCGGCGTCGGCTACGACATCAACTGCGGCGTTCGACTTGTGAAGACCAACCTCTTCCTCGACGACGTCAAGCACCACCTGCGCACGCTCGTCACCAATCTCTTTCACACCGTCCCCGCAGGCGTGGGCAAGTCGGGCAAGTACACGTTCAATGAAGTCGAGACCCGCCGTCTGATGGGTGAGGGGCCGAAGTTTGTCATCGACCGCGACCTTGGCGTGCCGGAGGATCTGCTGCACACCGAGGCCAACGGCAAGATCGACGGCGGCGACCCGCACGAAGTCAGCGACCACGCCGTGAAGCGCGGAGCGTCGCAGTGCGGCACGCTCGGCAGCGGGAACCACTTCATGGAAGTCCAGGTCGTCGATGCCATCCTCGACGGCGACGTCGCACGCGCCTTCGGACTCGAACTCAACCAGGTCTGTGTCATGATCCACTCCGGCTCGCGTGGCCTGGGCTACCAGGTCTGCGACGACGCCCTCGCACAGATGCGCGACGCCCCCAAGAAGTACGGCATCACGCTGCCCGACCGGCAGTTGGCCTGTGCTCCTGCCGGCTCGCGCGAAGGACAGAAATACATCCTCGCCATGCGGGCCGCCGCCAACTTCGGATTCTGCAACCGCCAGCTACTCATGCAGCAGGCCCGCGAGGTCTTTGCCACCACCTTCGGCCGCTCGTGGCAGGACCTCGAAATGAACCTGCTCTACGACGTGGCTCACAACATCGCCAAACTGGAGAAGCACACTGTCGATGGCAAGTCGAAGCAGGTCTGGGTGCACCGCAAGGGTGCCACGCGGGCGTTCCCGGCAGGTCATCCCGAAGTGCCGGCGGCGTTCCAGGATGTCGGTCAGCCGGTGATCATTCCCGGCGACATGGGGCGTGCGTCGTGGGTGCTCGTCGGCGGGCCGCGGAGCATGGAGCGGTC
>JBGSSZ010000072.1:0-6067 GCA_041736785.1 Limnoglobus sp. | reverse complement strand
AAGCAGACTGGCGGCATCGACGGGTGACGGCTCGATGGTACTGCCGTGGAGCGTGAGCGGTGCGCCTTCCCCGCCGCCGTTCTGCACGACCACCGCGAGGCCGCTCGGCGCGACATTGCTGACAGTGAGCACCGTGGTTGCGGAGACAAACGCCGTGGGCTGGTCGTCGTCGTGAATGCGCACGCGCAGCGTCCGCGGGGCGGCGTTGTTCGCGGTGTCGGGGGTGTAGGTCGGCCCGGTCTGACCGGGGATCGCGGTCCACATGCCGGCACTGAACTCCTCCCAGGCAAACGTCAGCACGTCCGCGGGAACATCGACCACGACAGGTGTCAGCGTCAGCGGTGTGCCTTCGTCGATGTCGAAGCTGGCGGGCAGGCTCACGGTCGGCAGTCGGTTCGCCGCGTAGACCGTTGCGGTGTCGGTGTAGAGATCGCCGCCGACATTGACTGTCAGCGTCACGGTGTAGGCATGATTGTCGGGCACGGTGAAGCTGAAGGTCGGCGTGTTCGCGCTCGGCGGATTAAAGCCGGGCCCGCTGACAGTCCAGAGATAGCTATCGGGTGTGACCCCGGCCGCGAGCACGGGAATGAATTCGACGAGGTCGCCTTCGATTGCGCTGCGATCTGGCCCGAGGCTCGCAGCACGGTTGGCGACGAAATAGGAGCCGTAGAGATACTCGCCATCGCGAAGCTGCTGGAGATAGCTCGTCTGTGACGGCAGCGATGCCGGGAGACCGCTGGCGACGAAGTTGTTCGTGCCCGCCTGCAGGCCATTGAGCGTGAACGAGCCGTCCGCAGCACTCACGGTGGCGATGTCGGTGCTGGCGTCGTAGGCGTTGTTGCCGTTGCGATCCTGATAGATGAGTACGCCGGCGAGCGGGTTGGAGTCCTGATCGTAGACGTAGCTGAAGAGCGTGGAGGCGCCGCTGATGCGGCTGGTGAAGATGTCGTTCTGCAGCGTGACGGGGAGCGTGGTGAACCAGACGGCCTGGACGTCCCCCCGCGGCAGTGGTGCCAGCGAGGCGGCCGCGCTGCCCGTGTTGCTGCTGAGAAGGAACTCACCACCGAGCGGACCGTCAGCGTCGAACTGACGGGCGAAGATACCCGTCGTGATTCCGCTGACGACCAGTTCGCGAGCCCAGGCGATCGTGATCAGATTGCTCGCGTCGATGGTCGCCGCGATGCGCGTGCTCACCGACGCGATCGAGACCTGACTGGCGACGAGCTCCGTCGTCGCAAGATTCCCCGCGGCATCCACGCGGACGTAGCGGATCGTATTGCCGAGCGACGAGCGATAGGCAATGACGCCTTCGCCCACTGCGTTGAGTGCCGCGGAGGGGACGCTGGCGATGCCGCCTGAACTGACCAGTGTCTCGGGCGTGATCAGCGAGCCGGCCGCGTCGTAACGGCGGTAGTAGACGCTGGTGCCAAGCTGATAGGCAAGGAGGAAATTACCCAGGCCATCGGCAGCGACGCTCGGTTCGAAGGAGCTGCCCGTCGTCAGTGCGGTCTCTGCGGCTCCAAGCGGACCGCTGCCATCGAAGCGGCGGTAGTGGATGCGGAAGCCATTCACACTCGCACCGTCGTACCAGATCGCCATACCCTGCCCGGCTTCATTCATCGCCACGCGGAGGTGGGATCGGCTGGTCCCGGAGAGCGTGCTGAAGGCGAAGGCCGCACCGTTGACGGAGCCGTCGACATTGAGCCGGCGGAGATAAACGATGCCAGCCTGAACGTACGCGACCACGGAGCCGCTCGTGCTGTGCGCCACCACGGCTTCCGTCACCGTCGAAGTTCCCGTCGAGACGAGCGTATCCGCGGGGGCCGGGCTGGTGCCGTCGGCATTGGTGCGGCGGGCATACACATGGAACACGCCGCTCACATTGCTGAGCCAGACCGCGACGGTCGAGCCATCGCTGGCCGAGGCGATCCAGGGCGTGTGTTCGCTGCTGTTGGGGTTGGTGCCGCTGGTGGTGTTCACCTGAGCGGGCACGGTGGCGAGCGGTGCTCCGAAGCGCGGATAGAGCCGCGAGTAGACGCCGTAGCCGCTGCCGTCCTGCAGGTTGCTGTTCCAGACGATGACGGTGTCGCCCTGGCCATTTCCGGCCACCACGACATCGGACTGCTGATCGGCCGTGACCTGATTGACGCGGAATTCGCTCTGCCCGAGGCTGGGCACAGCCTGCGTGTCGTCGAATCGGAAGCGGCGGGCGTACACACCGAAGCTGCTGCCATCCTGCCCGAAGGACGACCAGGCGATGGTGGCATTGCCGGCATCGTCGAGGCTCGGCCAGGGGAACGTCTGATCGTTGACGATGTATTCGTTCGCGCGGAATTCTCCGCCATACTTGGTGCCGTCGGCATTGAAGCGCTGAGCGTAGATGCTGAATGCGTTGCCATTGAAGTCGCCATCCTGGAACTGGCTCACCCATGCGGCGATGAACTGACCGCTGCTGTTGGCGGCGATGCGAATCGCGCTTTGGCTGTTGGCCGTGGAGGAGTTGACGCGGAACTCGGCACCGAAGGTTTCGGTGGTTGCGTTCCAGATGCGGGCGAAGACGCCGAAGCTGCTGGTGTCGCTGGGGTGCGCGAAGCTGTTGTAGACGATCACGATGTTGCCGCTGCCGTCCATGGCCATCTGCGGGAACGACTGCTCGTTGGCCGTGACGACGTTGACGAGTTGCGACGCTCCGATCGCGGTGCCGTCTGGCTGGAAGCGGCGGAAGAAGACATCCACCTGCCCGAGATTGGTGTGGTAGGCCACGGCGAACGCGCCGGTGTTGTCCATGACCACAGCCGGTGAGGTGGAATTGAACGCCGTATCGTCGATGACGAGGTTGCCGGGCGTGAGTGGGTTACCGGCGGAATCGAACTGCCGTCCGAGAATGTTCAGCCCACCGAGGCTGTCGGTCCAGACCACGGTGAAGTTGCCGTAGACATCGGAAGCGACCGCGGGCTCGCTCTGATCGCCGCCGACGACGGCATTGACGAGGATCTCATTGGTGAGCGGTGCACCGTAGCGATCGAAGCGTCGGGCGTAGATGTCGTAGCCGCTACCGCCGGGCTGATTCAGACCGCGCCAGACCACGACATAAGAACCATCCGCAGCCACGGCGGCCTTCGGATGCAGTTGATTGTTGGCCGTGACCGTGTTCACGCGCATCTCGCCAGCGACATCGCGTGGTGCCACCTCCACGAGGTACGTCCGCTCCCGCGTGCGGCGGCCATCGGTGACGGTCAGCGTCACGGGCACAGTGCCGCTCATGCTCGCGGCTGCGGTGATTGTCGCGCTCTCGCCGTTGGGGAATGCGACCGAGTAGCCGAGCAGATTGGTGCCGACGTAGCGGGCGGGCACGCTGATGCTGGTGAACTTCGTGGACTCACCGTCGAGGTCGCTGCGGGCGGGCGAGAACGTGATCGATTCACCTGCGACGACGCGGATCGCCTCCATCGGGGCCAGTTCCGGAGCGTTGGCATCGTCGTCGTACCAGAGCCCTGGGCTACCGGCATGGCTCGCGATGCGGTTCTCGAGTTCGGCCCGGGCATAGTCGAAGAAGCTGTCATCGAGCGTCAGCGAACCGCGGAGGTCGACGAACCGAAGCTCGGGAAGCACGCTGCGCGTCGCCCGCAGTCCGTCCGCGTAGAGGTGGCCGCTGATCGGATTGGCGTTGTCGAGGTCGACGGTCGCTGTCGTCGCGGTGGCTGTGAAGGTGAGGTAGTTTGCCCACGGGCGGTCCCCGAAGGTGGCGCCGGTCGGATCCACGCGCTGGTTGACCGTCGCGGTCCCCGTGCCGCCACTGGTCAGCGTGTAGCGGGCTGCAAGCGTGCTGGTATCGCGGCCGAACCAGGTGGCACTGAGCGTGTAGCTCTTGCCGACGACGAGATTGCTCAACGTGTAAGTCGCCTTGCCGGGATTGGCATTGGCGAGAACGCGGGCATCGCGCTGGAACGCCTCCTCGCCGGCGTTGCTCCAGATGCCGGTCTCGACGAATGGCACATTCTGCACCGGCCTGGCGTCGTCACCCACCGACTCGCCGATCAGGGCATCGACGGTCTTGATGCGGGGCACGTTCTGAAGCTCGACTTCGCGCAGCGCCGGCGCGTTCGTCGCCAGGGCCGTGAAGTTTGGATTCGACTGCCCGATCAGATACGACTGGGCGACGTTGTTCAGAACCAAATACTGCAGGCCCGGCATCGATACGCTCGGTGACACCAGGAACGGCGTGTTCGAGATAATGGTGCCGCTGTTCGTGAACTGCGCGCTCGCCAGTCGCAGCCACTGCAGATTGCTCAGCCGTGCAAATGACGTTGCCCACGGGTTGAACGAATTGAATGCCAGGGGATAATTGTCGAAGTTCCCGCCGTCAATCTTTGCGCCTGTGAGGTTCAGATGCCGCAGCGAGGTGATATCGCGCAGGTACTCCAGTGGCACGCGGGTCGTTGCGGCCTGCGTCTGGCTGGTGCTGCGGCGGATGTCCGCACCCTTGAGATCGAGATAGCGAAGGTTCTTCAGCCCCAGATTACCATCTTGCGGTCGTGTGGAGCGGATGCCGATTTCAAACGCGGCCAGATCGAAGGGCAGCCCTGCCGCGGGCCGCAGCGTCAGCGTTTCCAGGTTCACCGCGTACTGCAGGCCGTTGGTGCCGCTCGCACCCACGTCGATCACCAGTTCCGTGATCGTCGCCAGATCGCTGGCGTAGATCGGGCGCTTGAGCTCCCAGGTCGGATTGCTGCTCACATCGATGCTGCCGATCAGCAGGCCGAGCTTTATCGCAAGCTGATACTTCAGCGGCAGCGGATTGGTGCTCTGCAGCACCGCGACGCTCGAGTCGATGACGGCACTGCTCCCCGTGGCAGTGACGCCGTCGCTGAAGACGATGCTGTCCTCGCTGGTGGCACCGTTGCCGCGGTTCTGATCTTCGGTGGTGATCGGCAAGTCGATGTTGAAGCTGTAGGCGTAGGGCGGCGTGGTTTCGTAGGCGCGGGCCGTGATGTAGTTGATGCCGTCGCCACCGTCGAGGCGGTCGATGGCGTCGCCGCCACTGAGGATGTTGTTGCCATCGCCGCCGCGGACGGTGTCGCGATCGACCGGGCTGTCAGCATCGCCGAGCTTCGGTGCTTCGATTTCGATCCGGAAGCGTCTGTCGGCGAGCGGGAGATAGTTGATGTTCGCGGAGTCGGGATCGTAGACGCGAAGGTAGTAATCGCCGCTCGGCACATCGCGCAGATCGACGATGTCCTTGCCGCTGGTGAGCACGCGTCCGTGGCTGTCGAGCAGATCGCCCACGATGCCCGACCGCGGCGCCGTGGTGATGTTGAAGTACGAATTACTGCTGGAATTCGCGCTGCTGAAGGTGAACGAGAGCACTGGTGAATTGGCTCCGAACTGCGTCTGATCGACGGCACTGATTTTGAAGCCGAGCGTGCGCCAGCCGCGAGCGAGCGCGTCGCGGACCCATTGCGACAGATCGACGACGTAATCACCGCCAGCCGTGACCGACGCGCCAGCGTCGGCGTACGCTGCAAAGTCCTGCACCAATGCCCGCGGACCGTCCGTGTCGAGATCGTTCAGCGTGCTGTTCGCGGTTGCCACCGGTTCCGCGTCGAGTGCCTCGAAGCGGATCGTCCCTTCAAACGGATTCGACCCGCCGGCCAGCGGTGCGAACCGCAAACCGAACTGGGCGGCTTCGATCGTCTTCGCCAGCACTTCAGGCGTATCCACCAGCGAATAGAGCGACAGCAGATCGACTGTGACGATGGAGTAGTAGGAATTCGTCGTGATGCCACCGACTAGGGGCGCACTGAACGGGAAGTTTGGGATGGACGGCAGGAACGCTGCCGCACCGGTGTTCCCCACGAAGAGATCGTTGACTCGATGCGGGGCAAACGGGAACGGCGGGCCGGGGATATTCGTGGTGCCGTGCGTGGTCCACAGCGCCGGCTGCGAAGGCCGCGAGGTGACGCCGTCGCTTGTCCGCAGACGGATCTGATCGCCGACGCGGCCATCGCCCAGGAAGCTCACGCGATACCATCGCTCCGGCTCGGACAGATTGAAGTTGGCGATCGCA
>JBGSSZ010000060.1:0-6783 GCA_041736785.1 Limnoglobus sp. | reverse complement strand
CGACCGCGAGCGTATTGAGTTTCAGTTGCCGCATCGCCAGCCGACACTTGGCGGCAAGCACGTCCACAACGGCGTCCTGAAAGCTCGCGGCCAGGTCAGCCCGCTTCGCTCCGGGACCGGGCGGAATAGCATCGCGGGTTTCCTGACCGTGACAGGCATACAGCACCGCCGTCTTCAAGCCGCTGAAACTGAACTCGAGGCGGTCTTCGTGAATGAACGCTCGCGGGAACTTGTAGGCTAGGGGATTGCCGAGCCGGGCTTCGCGTTCGAGTGCCGGGCCGCCGGGGAACCCGAGGCCGAGGATCGCTGCAACCTTGTCGAACGCTTCGCCAGCGGCGTCGTCGCGGGTGCCGCCGAGCAGCGTCAGATTCAGGGCGCTCTCGCAGTGGAACAGGCTGGTGTGGCCGCCACTCACGACGAGGCCAATGCAAGGCCAGATGTCTTTGCCCGCGGCCATGCGGCAGGCGAAGAGATGGCTGTGGACGTGGTTCACCGCGATCAGCGGCACATCGAGTGCAAGGGCCAGCATCTTCGCGGCACTCACGCCAATCAGCAATGCCCCCACGAGGCCGGGCGTGTTGTGCACGGCGATCGAGCCAATGTCGGCGAGCGTGAGCTTCGCCTGGGTGAGTGCTTCGTCGATGACCGGCAGCAGGTTTCGCAGATGAGCCCGCGACGCGATCTCCGGCACCACGCCGCCGAAGGTCGCGTGAAGCGCGTGCTGCGACGCGATCACACTGGAGAGGATTTCAAGCTCATCCGTGAACACCGCAGCGGCGGTTTCATCGCAGGAGGTTTCGAGGGCCAGAAAATGCATGACGCTACTTTACGAACCGGCGCGGACGATCAACTCCCACGTAACCTTTCGAACTGAGTCGCCCCATGCAGTGGCGAGCTCCGCCTCGAACTGATCGACGGGATCGACGCCATGAACCTTGCGATACTGCTTGATCGCCGACCAGGTGCGCAGATAGCCGAGATGCGTGTCGTTGTCCCAGTCCACGCACATCGTGAACGGCGGCACCGCGATCTCGGCGAACGGAAAGGGTATGGTGCGGTAGCGGTCTTCCACGATCTGCCGGCCCGCAGGCCAGAATGGATGCACGAGCGCTTCAAAGCGATCGAGAACGGCATCGACGGCAGGAGCGACGCGGTGCGCCCGATAGCCGATGGCCGCGAAGATACCGCCGGGCTTGAGCACTCGGCGGACTTCGGCAAAAAACGGCTCAAGATCGAACCAGTGAATGGCCTGACAGACCGTGGCAAGATCGACACTCCGGTCCGCGGCTGTGCAGACCTTCGAGACACTGTACGTCACGCGGTCGTGAGCTTCCGCATGGCGGATCTGCTCCGCGCTGGCGTCAGTGGCGATCACGCTCTCAAAGCAACGTGCCAACCCGACCGCGGCCTGACCGTTCCCCGTGCCGGCGTCCCACACAAGTGTCCGGCTCGGCGCCTGCGACGCCAGGAATTCAAAAAGCCCCGGCGGATATTCAGGCCGAAAGGTGCGATATTCGGCGGCGTGCCCTGAGAAATGGTCGTTGAAGTCGGTCATCGCCATCCCATAGATCAGGCGGGGTCATCGTACTCGGGAAAGACTCTCGTCAAAGGTAGCGTGAAGCCGGGAAGAAAGCGTTCGCAGATCAACGTGTCGGCTCGTGTGAGGATTCTGACATCGGACAGCGATGTATAGAGGTGGAGCGTCTCTGATTCGGGATGAACGATCCAGACTTCACTCACGCCCGCAGTAAAATAGTCGCTGAGCTTTCTCTCGATCTCCACAACCAGATTGCCTGGGCTCATGACTTCAATGGCAATCTCGGGGACGACCTGCCAACCATCATCGTCGGAGAAACGGCGACGCTTCGGCCAACGGCTGTAGGAGACAAAGGCCAGGTCCGGGCGCCGTTTGTTGGCGATCCCCGGAAGCGCGAAGAGAGTTTCCATGGCGCAGTGACCGAGATCGTTGGCCATCACAAAGCTGCCAATGAGAAGATGCAGCAGACTCCCGCCCATTTCACTCTGGGTACTCACAGTCTCCTCCACCACATATCGACCATCGACGACCTCATAGAGACCAATCGGGGGCGGGCCAAGAACGGCTGTGTCACTGTTCTGTTCGTATTTCAGCATATAACGCTCCTCCATCCATCATACACAGCCGTGCTATTCAGTGGCTCCGTAGCACGGCGGGGAGCTCGATGCGGCCGAACTGCTCGAAGTAGTAGCGGAACTTGAGCAGGCGCGTGCCGGGTGGTACGCCCACCGTGAAGCGCAGCCGCTGCGGGCCGGAGAGCTTCGATTCCTCCGCAGGTTGGGGCACGCCGTCGACCACCACCTCCACATCATGCAAAGAAAAATCATCTTCGCTGTCGTCGTCGGAGTTCGCGGAGATCACCTTCTCGTAGGGCACGAGCCGCAGATCGTCGAGATCCCAGTGCCTCATGCCACGGGCCGCGGAGACGTCGGGGAAGATGGTCGATTCCACTGTGAACCAGCGCGTCTGATTGCGGATGCGATCGATCTCGGCCAGATCGGGCAGCGGGTCGTCGGGGTCGGTGCTGGGGATCTCCGCGTTCTCGAGCCACTCCGCCATCTCCTGCGGCAGCGTCGCCGGCTGCACGGAATGGACATCTGCCGTGGCGTTTCGCAGCACACGGCTCTTGGTCTCGAAGAGGCCCTTGGCCAGGTCTGCCAGCGAGCCGAGCATATGCCGCACGGCGTATTTCCCGGCGACGACGATCATCACGAGCGTCGCCGCAGACGCCAGGATAGCCTGCCACCACTGCAGGTAGACGAACGCCGCAACCGTGGCGACGACGAAGACGAACAATGCCGCAAGGATGATGTAGAAGACGCGAGCGCACATAATGCAGAGACCGTGAGATTAGAGGGAGCCCGGCTGCCAGTTGTTGGATTGCCGCCAGAATTCGAGCGGGTTCTCGTAGACGACCTTGCGGATCACGCTCTCGGCATGACCGCGGCGGCGGAGTTCCTGAATCAGTTCGGGTACCGCCATCGGGTCGCTCCTGCCCCAGTCGCCGGCACTGTTGGCCATGATGCGGTCGGTGCCGACCATTTCAAGGATGTCCGCCGCCCGGGCCGGTGTGCACTTGGTGATCGGATACAGCGTCATCCCGCACCAGAAGCCGTTGTCGAGTGCAAGCCGCACCGTGTGCTCCTCGACATGATCAATGCACACCCGCTGCGGCTTCACCCGGCGATCACCCTTCAGCATATCCACGATCATCCGCGTCCCCTTGAACTTATCCTCCAGGTGCGGCGTGTGGATCAGGACCAGTTCGTCGGTCTTCATCGCGAGGTCGAGGTGTTCCTGGAAGATCGTCGCCTCGTTCTTCGTGTTCTTGTTGAGGCCGATCTCGCCGATCCCCAGCACGCCGGGATGCTTGAGGAATTCGGGAATGATGCTGATGACTTCGCGCGACAGGCTGACGTTCTCCGCCTCCTTGGCATTGATGCAGAGCCAGGAGAAGTGCTTGATGTGGAACTGTGCCGCCCGTTTGGGCTCGTATTCGGTGAGTTGTCGGAAGTAGTCGTGAAACGCCTGCGCGGAGCCGCGGTCGAACCCGGCCCAGAACGCCGGCTCACTGATCGCCACGCACCCGGCCCATGCCATCCGCTGATAGTCGTCGGTCGTGCGCGAGATCATGTGGATGTGCGGGTCGATCCACGGAATCATGTCATATCTCCTTCCGGGACAATAATTTGCGATTTCAGCCTGTACGGTAATTGGACGGAATTCGCGCCGGCCGGGTAGCTTCTATATTATCAAGTTACTCGCTCGAAAGCCCGCGGATACGCTCGGCGATTACAAGGCGGATGAGACGTTCCGGAGAGCCAGAAACGAATGGTGCGGGTAGAAACAGGTAAGGCCCGCGCTGGCGGATGAAGCTGGCACGGGAGGTGTTACCGCAGCGCAGAAACGATGGCCTTGAACAGCGCATCTTTCTTCTGTTGCTCGACAGGTAGCTGCTCGTAGGGAACGTAGCAGGGGTGTACTTTCTTCTCCGGGTCTTTCACCGGCCCATATTCCAGCCTTCGGCTACCTTCACCTTCAGCCAGGACTCGTGATTTGCGCTGGGCGGCGCGTCAGGATTGGCAAGGCAGAACTCCACGCCCTTGGTTGCACTGTCTCGTTGCCACTTCGGTGCATCTTCCCATGCAGGCTGGCTATGGTCGCCGATGGTCTGATAGTACGCGCGATTGGCTTCGTGGCAGACTTTTGCGATCGTTTCGTATTGCATTTACTCTTCCTCTTCGGGCTTCATCGCCCATGCGCGGACGAAGAGTAGAGGAACATTGGCTCTAGCGCAAGGACTTTGTGATGCGTCATGATGGCTCGCAGCAACAGTACAGATCGAAATCGACGTCCAGAGCAAGCACATGAAGTCGGGCAATCAAAGCCGCCGACAAGTGGAACCCCGGATTTTCGTTGTGGTAATAGCCGACACAGTTGATGCCAAACTCGTAACGAGAGCGCGTGCTTTGGATTGCAGCGGCTTGGGGTTCAAGCAGGCTCAGCAACGCTTCGAGGTGCATGTCCATGAAGACCTCGGTGCGAGGCAGTGGGCTGTGGAGATGCCACGTGTTGAAGGATCGATTTCGCCCTGGCAGCCACGGTTCACCCTTCACCCAAGTCTCTGTTGGGTCCAGCCCCAGTTCGCGGCTGATCACCGACGGCGGCACCTCGAAGCCGCGCACCCAAAAGTAGGCGTAAGTGTCGTACATCTCACTCCGAAATCGCCGGACGGAATTGGGACGGAAATAGTGGAAACGGTGGAAAGGATAGACAGACTATGTACGGGCCAGGGTTGTTCACCGGCCAAATCCCGATAGAGATGTAGCCGTCATTGCCCGTGGCACGCCAGCGATACTCTACTTTTCCGACCATGATCGGCCGGCTTCCCTTTTGGCTGCGCATCGGTAACTCGCATCAAGGTTGTCCCAAGGCAAAGTTTGATGGGCGCCATGGAATAGCTATTCGCATTCAGCCGTTCCAAGTTCTCAAATACCCTGCCTCACGTCTGCCGTGACCAAGCACAGCCGCTTAATCCCGTTCGGGCCACTCGTCTTCGGGGTAAGACATCGGATCGTGGGCAACAGCCTGATGGGTCTGGATTTTTGTCACCAGCAGCAGTGCGACCAATGCGAGCGGAACGTCGAAGCAATCCGAGACAAGGCTGATGTTCGTAGCCAACTTCAATTGTGGAAGCGTCTCGGCCCTCAATGCGATCCGGCCAGCAGCCTGACCGAGAACACCGGAGATGATCCAGCAGATCCACCAGACGACGATGACGACTGGCGACTGCCGCTTTTGCCAACCGTGGACTCTTTCACTAGCTCGGTAGAGATCATTCATGGCCTCGCATGGCTTCCAGAGGTTTAAGATGGGCACGAAGAACCAACCAACTGCCCAACCGGGAGTATGGCGGAGGCCGCGTGCACCGAGAGCGCGGACATTTCCATTCGCGCGATAGATCCACATGCCGAACACAATGGCGGTCATGATGTAGACAGCGAGGCCCGGAAGGCTGACGACTGTCTCCCGAAAATCGTTGGCTTCCGCCTCATCTTCATCGACGCCAACCGTGACCGCCCGCTCCAGCATGTCCAGTTGCAGATACGACGACCCCGCCGCACCGAGCGAAAGAAACATCCCCAGCACAAGGAGTACTTTCAGTACCGTCGACCGACCGGTCAGGCTCAGGTACTCATAATCGTTGGACATGATGGCTCACAGCATTACGAGAGTTTCTTCAGCTTAGTGATCCGCCCGCCCTCGACCCACTCGGCCACGATGATGTTGCCTGTGGCGTCGAAGCAGGCGTCGTGCGGGTGGACAAACTTGCCAGCCGGCCACGCATCGGGCCGCGTGCGGATGGGTGATTTCGACTTCAGGCTGTCGACGACTTGCTTCCGCCATTCCGCATCGTCGCCCAGGTAGATGGCGGCTTCGCTTTCCAATGGCCGGATACCAATGCGGGCATGCAGATCGGGCACGAGGAACGTCTGATCGCGATAGTCGATGTTGGCGGGGAAGTAGACTTCGTCTTTCTTCGATTGTGCCATGTATGTGCCATCCATATCGAAGGTCTGCAGTCGGGCGTTGGCACGATCGCAGACGACGAGGACGTCATAGTTTGGCCCGACTTTGGCGACCCAGAGCCCGTGCGGCGTGCGAAACTTGCCGTCGTCGGTGCCGGTGCCGCCGAAGGTCTTGACGTGCTTGGCGTCCTTGTCGAATTTCTGGATGTAGCCGCTGCCGTAGCCGTCGGCGATGAAGAAGCCGCCGTCGGGCGTGAAGGCGATGTTGGTGGGGTTGTAGCGGGCCTTGGGGTCCTTGTATTCGGGGATGTCCGGGCGGCCCTTGCTCCAGACCACTTCGCCCTTGAGCGTGGTTTTCACGACCGGGCCATCCTTGCTCATGTGACAGAGGTAGATGAATTCGTCGGAGCCTTCTTTGCGGATGTCGATGCCGTGCCCGCCGCCGGCCCATTGCTTGCCGAAGCTGCGGACATATTTGCCTGTGTCGTCGAAGACGATGACGGTGTCAAGCTTCTTCTTGCCATTGCCCTGGTGGGTGATGTAGATGTGGCCGTGGGAGTCGACCGCGGTGCCGTGGGTGGTCTGCCAGACGAGTTCGCCGGGGAGCTTGCCCCAGCCGTGATGGCATTCGAATTTGTGAGCGCCTTCGCCGATCACGGGGGTGTCGGTGCCGGCCTTGCGGGTGGTGCCGAGCAGGATGGGGGCCGTCGCGGCGAC
>JBGSSZ010000038.1:0-2813 GCA_041736785.1 Limnoglobus sp. | reverse complement strand
GCTGCTGCCGCAGTCGCTGGTGGATGTGGCGCACGCGGATGAACTGCACTGGGTGCTGGCGCACGAGCTTGATCACCTTCGCCGCGGCGATCCGCGCACGGGGCTGTGGGTCGGGCTGGCCCGCACGCTCTACTTCGCGGTGCCCTGGTTTTGGGCCGTGCGAAAGGAACTGCGCCTGGCGCAGGAGTATCTCGCCGATGCCGCGGCGGCTGCGGGCCGACCCGCGGACTATGCGGCTTTTCTGGTCTCTCTCTCGGGATTGCCCACTCGCAAACGCGTACCGCTCGGTGCGGTGCCTGTCCGGGCGGGCAAGACCGATCTCTATCGGAGGGTTTCGATGTTGACGCAAGGTTCGAAAAATGTGCGCGACGGTGTGTCGCGGACCTGGAATCTGATGACCGCAGGCGGCACGCTCGCTGCGGCGGTGGCCCTGTCGGGTATCGGCTTCGCCGACGACCGCAAGCCCGAACCGGCTCGCGAGGTCGAGGTGGAGCTTCTGCTCATCGAAGACGCCAAGGCGAAGCCAGCGGAGCGACGCGACGGCGATCGCAAGCATGCCGAGGAGCGCGATGGTGACCGCAAGCCGGAGATGATGAAGTTCGATGTGCGGGTCGCCGGGTCGGACAAGGTGAAGGAACTGACCAAAGCCGTGAATGCTGCGCTCGAGAAGGGCGATGTCAAGGCCGCCAAGGAGGCAATGGCCAAGCTGCAGAAGGTGCTCGCACAGCAGCAGCCCCACATGATGTACTTCAACGGTCCCGCCACAATGCAATGGTCACCGCATGCTCCAGATGCAGCACATGCAACCCCGGCGGGGCCTGGTGGACCAGTTTATGGTATGGCTCGCATTGCGGGTGCGCCTGGTGCCCCGGGTGTTCATGGTGAACACGGTCGCGGTGTGGCTGGAGTCGCAGGTGCGCCTGGTGCCCCGGGTCTTCCGGGTGGTGTTCGCGTGAGAATGGTGCGAATCGATGAAGACGTGAAGAAGATGGAGGAGAAACTGGCCTCACTCGCCAAGGCGATGGAAGCCGTGAAGGATTCCCCCGAAGCCCGCGAAGCACTGGAACGGACGGTCATCGAATTCAAGAAGAAGATCGCGGAGAGCCGCGAACGCGGTGATCGGGGCGAACGCGGCGAACCACGCTGGGTGGAAGCCCCGCGTGCTCCTAATGCACCACAGCCTCCCCAGCCTCCCCGCTTTCAAGGTAGTTTCGCCCCGTTGCAACTGCAGGAGATGCAAGCCCACGCCGCGGAGGCCAAAGCCAAGCATGAGGCAATGGTCAAGCTGCTGGAAGCCAAGCTGAAAGCCGCGAAGAGCGACGAAGTGCGTGCCAAGCTGGAAGCGGAACTGGCCCAGGCCCGCGACTTGGCCAAGGAGAAAATGCACCTGTTCCGATTTGACGAGAAGATGCTCCTCGGCGACGCCAATCCCTACGCGCTCCGCGGTGGCACCCTGACGCTGGTCGACCGGGCAGGCGAAGGTCGCCTGGGCATCACGATCGACGCTGTGCCCGAGGTGCTGAATGATCAGTTCGATCTTCCCAAGGGCCAGGGCGTGCTGATCACCGGCGTCCGCGACGGCTCCGCAGCGGCGAAAGCCGGCATCCGCGCCAACGACGTGCTCCTCGCCGTCGCCGGCAAGCCCACCGCAGTGGACAGCGTCGTCAAAATCGTCGGGGCCATGAAGCCCAACGAAACCTTCGATGTCGTCGTGCTCCGCAAGGGCAAAAAGGAGACGATCAAAGGCGTGCAGATTCCTGCGCCGAAGAAGGTGCTGCTCCGCGAAGCCAGCGACAGCGACCACAACCATGATCACATGCAGTGGAACAAACAGAACGTCAGCGTGAATGACGGCGAGTTCAAGATCTTCGCCGAAAACAAGGAAATGTCGATCACGATCGTTGGCACGCTGGACGACGGCAAGCCAGTGGTCGCGAAGGTCTATGGCACCCGCGACGGCAAGGAATTCTCCGCGAAGGATGTTACATCCCTCAGCAAATCTGATCGCGCCGTTGTCGAATCTCTCCTCAAGAACGTTGGCGGCGGAAAGACCAGGTAACAACCCGGTAACTGCGCCAACGACACCCCTGTTGCTCGCGTAGCAGGGGTGTTATTCTGGCCGCACTGTTCAGGAGCTTCCCGATGCGAACTCTCCTCGCGATTCTGCTCGTGCTTCCGCTGGCTGGCTGCAACGAGTCGAACACTCAGCCTCCTGTCCGCACTGCGACCTACGACATTCACAACGACGACCCCACCGGGCTCTACGTCGTCGAACTGCTGGAAGAAGAGTGCATTGCAATCGAGGAAGATGTCGTGGTCGATGTGATCGGGAACACTGTTGGCGTGGACAAAGTGTTTCTGCGGAATGCCGTGATCGCGTTCCGGCACAAAGGCGTACCGCTTCACAACGGGCACTACGACGACACCAATCCCGACACTTTACATTTTTGGATGCTGGAGCGCACGGAGTCGAAGCTCTGGTACTTCGTCGGCACGCGGAGCCAGTACGAAAAGCTGGACCACCTTCGTCAGAATTTCATCCTACCGGAACTGCACGTGTTCTGAAAATGTGCAGCTTGATCCGCAGCAGGCACGTGTAAACACTTGGGTTGGCCGGCACGAGCCATATATCCAACCAACGTGAGAATCGAAATCGGTCTTATTTCTGGAAGCGCATCACCGTGCGTGTGATCGTGCCGGAATTGATGGATGATCCCCGGCTCGATCGTGAGGCCCACGAGCAGGCACTGGCGGGGCTGGCACGGTTGAACCGCTGGTCGCCGCAGGGGATCTGGCCGGTGCTGCGGCGCGAG
>JBGSSZ010000037.1:0-2005 GCA_041736785.1 Limnoglobus sp. | reverse complement strand
CTCGCAGGCGTGAAGCGAGTTGTGTATGCCGCCAGTTCGAGTGCCTACGGCTCCGCCAGCAATCCTGCGGGGCAATGTGAAGCGACGCCGCTCGAGCCACTCTCCCCGTATGCCGCAGCGAAGCTCACGGGCGAGGCGTATCTGCAAGCCTACGCTGCCAGCTTTGGTCTCGAAACCGTCCGCCTCCGCTTCTTCAACATCTTCGGCCCACGCCAACGCGCGGACAGCCCGTACAGCGGCGTCATCGCCATCTTCGCAGACGCACTGAAAGCCGGACGACCGATCAGCGTCCACGGCGACGGCTTGCAGGTCCGCGACTTCACCTATGTGGCCAACGCGGTGCAGGCACTTGTGAAAGCGAGCGAGGTGCCGGGGGTCAGCGGTCGCGTCTACAACGTCGGCACCGGCCGCGGGGTGACGATCCTCGAACTCGTGCAGGCATTGGCCAAGTTACTGGGCAAGGATGTGGTCCCAAGCCACGGCCCGGCCCGTACAGGCGACGTGCGATTCTCGAAGGCGAAGATCGAGGCCATTGTCCGCGATCTCGGTTACCAGCCGACGATCAGTTTTGAAGACGGCCTGAAGCTACTGCTTGCCGACTGACGCCAACATCTTCTCAAACGCCGGCCACTCGAGCGGGTGCAGTGTGTCCTTCTTCAATCCCAGTTGATTCACGGCTCGCAGCATCGCAAGATCGCGACCCTGTAGGTCGCTGGCTTTCTCCTTGATCTGCGCCATGCGGAACCAGTACGCGGGCTTGTAGGGCATCTGCGCCATCGCGGCATCGAGGTCGCGAGCCGCCTCTTTTGTGCGGCCTTGCACCAGTCGGGCCAGTGCCAGCGTGTCGAGTAGTGCCGGCTTCGGGCCTGCTGTTACGATCAACTCCGTCATGATCTTCTCCGCTCGCCCGGCATCGGGGGTCGTGCCGACGAGCAGCAAATACGCCAGTGCGTTGGCTGCGGACTCCGTGTTCGGATCGATCGCGACGGCAGTCTCAAAGGCCGCAATCGCGGCGGCAGTGTCCCCGCGGGCGTCGGCGATCACACCTTGCAGTGTCAGCAGTGCGACATCCTTTGGCGACTTGGTCAGTGCTGCCTGCAGCCAGGCCGTGGCGGCGTCGATCTTCGCGTCCCAGCGGCCACGATCAGGAGTCGCCAGCCGCGGCATGGGGAGAATCGCATCCGTGAGGAGTCGTGCTTTCAACGCAGCAGGATATTCACCGTCAGGCAGTGCGATGGCAGCGTCGAGTGCTTCCATGCCGCGGTCGTGTCTCGCGAGGAACATCACTTTCGTGGAGTGCCGCCCAGGGACTCGCGTGGTTTCGATCAACGTGTTCAGCAGCGACTCGGCCTCCGCGGTACAACCGAGATTGCTGAGCGTGGGCACGACCAACCGCAGCCGGGCGACGGGTTCACTTGTGTCGGGGTGTGCCATCAGCAGCTTGGCCGCCTCGGCTTTGTCGCCGCGAGCCGCCATCACGCGGGCCTGCTCCACGGCAGTCGCCCAGCTTGTCGGTGCCATCGCGGTGAGTCGTTCGAGTGTGGACTTCGCGTCGAGTTCTTTGCCAAGCTTCTGCTGGGCCTGATGCAGCAGAGCGAGCAGACCGGCGGGTACGGTTGATCCACCGCGGGCGGCTTCACGCAGCACCTCCTCGGCTTTTGCCATGTTGCTGTCCTTCATGTAGAAGTCAGTAAGCTTCAGCGCGTCGTCCTGACTGGGGGCCGAAAGCGTTGCGGCTTCTTCGATCAGCTTGCGGGCGTCGATGCGGTGATAGGGGTCGAGCGAGACGATCAGCCCCTGCATTCGCAGATCGTCCGGCGACGGCGGCGAGTTGCCCGCGAGCAGCTCGAGTGCGGCTTTCTGATGGACCAGTCCGTTCGGCCGGGCGATCATGCCCCACGCCAGTTCGCGGCGAGCTTTCCGCTTGAGCCCGTCGCTGGCGTTCGACGTAAGTATCGCGCGATACTGCAGCGCCGCATCTTCGCCGCTATATGTGCCTGCCCAG
>JBGSSZ010000026.1:0-16951 GCA_041736785.1 Limnoglobus sp. | reverse complement strand
CCTCACCCGCCGCACCACAGCCTCGCCCGGGAACGAGAGATCGTCAGCCGCCCCGAGCGCCAGCACCGGCATGGTCAGCCGGCCCAACTCTGCGTCGGTCGCCAGCGGTGGGATCCGGAAGTCGAACGGCATGTCCTGCACGGCGTCGCCGTTCTCGATGCCGATGAGTGCGTGACGAACCCCAAGGGAATCTTCGAGTATCTTCTGGGCGGTTCGAAAGAGACGAAGCTGCTGGCAGTCCGGGTCTTCGATGACAGGGTCAAGAAAGTCGGCTATGCCAAGCAGACGCAGGCCGCCGAGGGGAAGGGCGAGTCCAACTGCCCACATTGCGCGATCGGGCACGACTCCAACAAGGCCCGGATCTACAAGTTCAATCAAATGGACGCTGACCATGTGACCGCTTGGAGCAAAGGGGGCGACAGTTCCGCGAAGAACTGCGAGATGCTCTGCAGCACCCACAATCGAGCCAAAGGGAATCGATAATGTGGGCGTGCGAAAACGCGGCGCAATTCCACCGCCTTGATCGCATCCATCATCCATCTCTCGACGTATCTACTGGACAACCAAAAGGTCTTGCCCAGCGACATGCTCGTCCCTCGTTGCACTACAGGATTTCAATTCCCCCGATTGACGGGCAAGGGACATCTCGACTGGCACCACGCACGGTGCGATCAGGCGACTCGTAGACACTTCAGCGACGCAAAGGTGGCCTTCCCGCCGATGTCTGGAATGATGTTCAGTTCGATCATTGTTACGGCAGACAGCTCGACGGGATAGTCCTCGTTCTCGACAGTCGCTCCTTGGGGGCTGAAATTCCACTGTTGGCGCACGATTTCACGAACAGTCAGTCCGCCATCGGGTGACCATCGAAGAACGTATTCCTGCGTACGCTCGATGTGATACTCTTCAAAACGCAGCCGGACCCGTGAGATCTGCTGCGGATGGTCGAAGACGAGACGTATCGTTTGCTTTCCAACCTCGCCGGCACGCCACCCGGCCGTGCCCTGTGGTCGCAGCGCAAACTCGATCGGGTGCGCGGGATCCTCGGAGGTGAGTTCCACTACGGCGAGCCGCTCCAGATCGAGCCACTCGTGGCCCGGGGGCGTGGCTTCGTCGTGAACGCGGGGAATGAATCTCTTTCGCATCGGGTGAACTCCACTGCGGAATACGGTGATGGCAAGAGAGTGCCGCGAGGAATCAGTTTGGTGGCAAGTGCTCTCAAGTTGTATAGAGTGTTCTCGACGGTGTGCAGTTGTGTTGGTTCCTCCGGGATCGTTGAGCTTGCTCCTCTGACTGCCCATTCGATCTGCTGTTCAACCAACGTCTCGAAACTCCCCACGGAATCTGTCATGCGTGTATGGCCTGGAAAAGCCTTCCCCCGTGGTGCGACCTGGGACGGCGGCGGCGTCAACTTCGCCCTCTTTTCGGAGTACGCGACGAAAGTCGAGTTGTGCCTGTTCGACTCCCCGGACGACACGGTCGAGTCCGCCCGGATCCCGCTGCCCGAACAGACCGACATGATCTGGCACGGGTCGTTCCCGGACATCCGGCCAGGGCAACTTTACGGCTATCGCGTCCACGGCCCGTATGAGCCGGAACAGGGGATGCGGTTCAACGCGAACAAGGTGCTGTTCGACCCCTACGCCAAGGCCGTCGGTCGGCAATTGCGGTGGGGAGATGAGTTGTTTGGCTACACCATTGGCCACCCGGATGCCGACCTGTCGTTCGACACCCGCGACAGTGCGGCGTTCGCCCCGCTGGCGGTGGTAGTGGATCCGGCTTTCACCTGGGGGAGCGACAACCCGCCCCGCACCCCCTGGCACAAGACGCTCATCTACGAGATGCATGTGAAGGGATTCTCGCAGTTGAACCCGCTGGTGCCCGAACACCTGCGGGGCAAGTACGGCGCGCTTGCCACCGCCCCGGTGATCGACTACCTGACCGATTTAGGGGTGACGGCCGTCGAACTGCTGCCGATCCATTACCACATCACGGACAAGATGCTGGCGGATCGGGGAATGTCCAACTACTGGGGGTACAACACCCTCGGTTACTTCGCCCCGGACCCGCGGTACGCCTCGGAGAAGCAGCCGAAGGATGTGGTGAATGAGTTCAAGGCGATGGTGCGGACGCTGCACACGGCCGGCATCGAGGTGATCCTGGACGTTGTGTACAACCACACGGCGGAAGGCAACCACCTCGGGCCGACTTTGTGCTTCCGCGGGGCTGACAACCTGTCGTACTACCGGTCGGTGGCCGCTACACAGCGGTTCTACATGGACTACACCGGGTGCGGGAACACGCTGAATGGCACCCACCCGCGCGTCCTGCAACTGCTCATGGATAGCCTGCGGTACTGGGTGCTGGAGATGCACGTAGACGGGTTCCGATTCGACCTGGCGAGCGCGTTGGCCGCTGACTTTTACGCGGCCGGACGACTGGAGAGTTTCTTCGACGTGATCGCGCAAGACCCGGTGTTGTCGCAGGTGAAGATGATCGCCGAGCCGTGGCACGTCGGGGCCGGGGGGTATCAGGTGGGCAACTTCCCGCCCGGTTGGGCCGAGTGGAACGGCAAGTACCGGGACTGCGTGCGGAAGTTCTGGAGAGGTGATGGGGGAACGGTGAACGAGATGGCGACGCGGCTATCCGGATCGAGCGACCTGTACGCGCACAACGGGCGGAAGCCCTACGCCAGCATCAACTTCGTCACCTGCCACGATGGGTTCAGCCTCCGCGATCTGGTCAGTTACGACCACAAGCATAACGAAGCCAACGGGGAGGACAACCGGGACGGGGAGAGCAACAACGAGAGTTGGAATTGCGGAGCCGAGGGTCCGACCGACGACCCGACGGTGAACGCCCTGCGTGCCCGCCAGCAGCGGAATTTCCTGGCCACTCTGCTGCTGTCGCAGGGGGTGCCGATGCTGCTCGCCGGGGACGAGTACGGGAACACCCAGAACGGGAACAACAACACCTACTGTCAGGACAGCGAAATCGCCTGGCTGAACTGGGACTGGACGACCGAGCAGGCCGAGTTGCACGCCTTCGTCCGCCGGGTGATCAGCATCTGGTCGAGCCAGCCAGTGTTGCAGCGACGGCACTTCTTCCAGGGCCGACCGATCCACGGAGCCGGGGTGAAAGACGTGACGTGGTTCGACTCCAGCGGGGCGGAAATGACCGACGAAGTTTGGGAGACCGGGTGGGTGCGGAGCTTCGGCGTCCGCTGGCCCGGCGACATGATCCCCGGCACCGACGAGCGCGGCCGCGTGCTGAAGGGAGACACCTTGTTGCTGATGTTCAACTCACACCACGAGCCAATCCCCTTCCAGCTACCCAAGCCGCGGGAAGGTCAGGCGTGGGACTTGCTGTTCGACACCAGTCACGAAGACGACTCGCCGCACGACACGACCGCCAGCAACTACGAGTTGTCGCCGCGGTCGATGGTCGTGTTCCGCACGGTGAATGTGGGGCGACGGGCGTTCCGCCGGGTGCCGGTGCCGCCCAAGCCGTAGGCATCACCGAAGCCCAATGTGTGAGTTCGACCGGCACAATACCCGCATTCAAGCTGATTCTAAAACCGGATTCTATCGCCTGAACAGGAATGCAAAATCAAATCAGCAGCGGTGCGAAGATCACGGCGAAACCGAGGAACGATGCGAACCCGATGATGTCGGTCACCGTGGTCAGGAAAATGGATGAAGCCTGAGCCGGGTCGCGGCCGAGGCGTTGGAGGGTCATGGGGATGACCGCCCCGGCGATCGCGGCGGCCGCCATGTTCACGATCATCGCGAGGCCAATCACCAGTGCAAGACCCGGCGACTCGGTCCACGCACCGACGGCGATGGCGCACACGACCGCCACGGCGACTCCGTTGATCAACCCGGCGAGCAACTCCTTGATGATGATTCGCCAGCCGAACCCGGGCAGGATCTCCCGGAGAGCCAACCCCCGCATCACCACGGCCAATGCTTGTGCGCCGCTGTTGCCACCCTGACCGGACACGACCGGAAGCAGCACGGCCAGAACGGTTACCCTGGCGATGATGCCCTCGAACAGGCCGACGACCGCAGCGGCCATGAACGCGGTGAGGAGATTCACGAAGAGCCACGGGAGCCGTCGCCGGACCACAGTCCCAACCGGCGAACTGGCACTCTCGTCGCCGCCCGCGCCCACCATCTTCTGAAGATCCTCGAACGCCTCTTCCTGAACTGTATCGAGTACCTCTTCGTGCTTGACAATGCCCAGCAAGCGGCCAGCCTCGTCAACGACTGGCAGAGCGATGAAGCCCCGCGAGCGCATGACTCGGGCCACCTCTTCACGGTCCATGTCAACCGGAACGCTGACGACGGTGGGGTTCACATACTGTCGGATTGCTTCGTCCGATCCGGCGAGCAGGAGTTCGCGGATGTTGAGCACCCCGTGCAGGACCCCGTCGCGGCCTGTGACGTACAGGTAGTACAACGCTTGACGGGGTGCCCGACGGAGGACCGTCACCGCCTCCCGGACGGTCAAGTCGCTGGCGAGCGATACGACGCGCGGGTCCATCATTCCGCCCGCTGATTCGGGCGGGTACTGGATCAGTGCCCGCAGCTTGCGTGCGGCATCGTCCGGCAGCCCGGTGAGTACGGCCTCACGCTCGGCGTCCTCCAGAAGCCTCATCACGACTGCCGCCTGTCGCGGGGACATACCCTCAAGCAACTCCTGGGTCCGCTCGCGGCCGAGGCGCCCGAGAATTGCGCCCGCCGCGTGTGGAGTCAGTCGCTCCACGACCGGCCCGATTTCTTTGGGGGACAATGATTCCAACACCGCGGCCGCTTCGTCGGGAGCCAGGCCCTCGATCGCGTGTGCCGCAGCTTCAGGGAAGTTCGTGAGGTACGACTTGACGAGTGCTTCGAGGGTTGGGTTCATCGGGCACATGAGTGTGGAAACTGTCAATGTAGGAAGTGGCTAGCAATGACGGTACCACGAGTCACGTCCAGGGCGTCCCGCTTTCACGCCTCGCAGCCGGTCACCCGAGGGGTCGGTCGCGTTGAGCAGCAGGTTCGGGCTGTAGCCCAGACCGTGCCGGCTCTCGGTGGTCTTCGGCACGAACGACTTGGGCTCAATCGCCCGCAGATACCGGCGAAGAGAGCGTAGCTGCCCAATAAAACCGCGCCGGCTGGTGCGGCACGGCGTCAACTTTGAAGAAGTCCACTTGAACTTGCTGCGAACGCTAGCGAAGTTAAACGGAGTCCTCGATCCCCGCAAAACTCCAGAACGTACAAGCATTGCAGCTACCTCATCAGTTCCAACTCACTATTTCGGAGAAATCGATGACCGCTCGCCCGCGAGGCTGGAACCGTTTCAACCTCGAGGTCCTGGAAGATCGGACCACTCCGGCCTTCGTCGATGTAGGCTTGCTCCGGCTCGACAGCAACTCTGCAACGTTCGACGGCAGCACATTCACCGGCGGCATCGTGCAGGTGGGTTTTAAACCCTTGACAGACACAGACACCTTCGTGGGGCTGGCTGCTTTTGAACTCACTGGCACCGGCACCACAGGCAAAGTCACGGTCGACAACGGCGCGACGCCGGGGTTCACCGTCGATGACGCCAGCCTTTCGATCATCAGCACGCTGAACACAGCCCTCCCGATCTGGGAGACGAGCGATCCGGTCGCGTTTGAGGCCCAGACGCTCACGACCAACTTCGGGCAGGACATCTCTGCATCGGGCAAGGGCATCAGCTTCGCCCGGTTCGGCAGCCAGGTGAAGATCTCGGCATTGCTGCTCGTTGACGGCGGTACCGGGAAGAGCACCGACAACTACACCGGGTTGCAAGGGACGCTGGAGTTTGCGCAGATCCCGGAACTGTCGGTGAAGGTCAACGACTTCAACTACATTTACGCCAAGCCCGCCGGAGTCACGCTCACCGGAGCGGAGGTCGCGCTCGGCGGCAAGATCGATCGCGGCGGCGTCACCATCGCCAACGCGGGCCTGACACTGGCGTACGCTCACACGGCTGCGGGACAGGATGTCTTCAGCATCGGCGGGCAGTTCACCCTCGAGAGCAGCGACGGCAATCTGAAAACTGTCAGCGGTAGCGGAGCGGAACTCGATGTCGTCCTCACCGACGGCGACATCACCCGAGTCGCTGGCAAGTTGAACGTCGCCATCTCCGCTGCGAAGTTTCAACTCAGTGGTACCAACGTCACCTTCAGCGGCGGCTTCGGCGCGGAGGCCGGCGACTTCCGTCTCGACGGTACCGTGACCATGGCCATCACTCCCGACCCGAACGACCCGTCGAAGGGCTTCACGCTCGCGGGCTTCTTCGGCAGCAGTCAGCAGCCGGACGAGCCGGGCATTCTGCTCAAGAACGGGCAACTGGAAGACATCAATATCTATGCAACTGCCACGTTCAACTACGGCGATGTGACGTTCGACATCTCGAAGGTCGACCCGTTCTTCTTCGAGTACGACAAGAGCAGGGGCCTGATTGAAGCGAGCGGGGCCGCGACGCTGACCTTCGGCTCCAAGACGCAGACCGCGATCACCGTCGACCTCCCCGCCAACGACACCGACGCGGGGCTCATCATCCAGGACGGCAAGCTCATCCGCCTGGCGGTGTCGGTCGAGGCGCGCTTCGGTGCCGGCAGCGTCACGCTCAACAAGGGCAAGAGCGGCGACCTGCTCGTGGCATACGACGTCACTGGGGGCAGCCGCACTTACAGCATCTCCGGCTCCGCCAGTCTCGAGAACATTTTCCACGCAGAGGTGCAGCTTGGCACGCCGGATCAGCCGGGGATTCAGATTGTCAATGGCGACTTCCATCTCGAGAATTTCGCGATCGAGATCCAGAACGTGCCGCTGGGCGCGATCACCATCCGCGAGGGGTCCGTAGCGTACAGTGCCGACGGTGCCGACATTGCCGTGGCGGTCAGCATTGAGTTCCCGGGCGGCTGGGAACTCGACGGCGAGGTGAAGTTCAACTCTGGAGTCATTGATTTTGTGGCGCTGGCCTACAATGCCGGCACCAGTTCCGGCCGCGCTATCGGCGACACCGGCTTGTTCCTCAACTATGCCGACATCACCGTCGCCAACATCGACAATCCAGATCTGCCCGTGACGGTCAGCGGCGATGTCGCGGTTACGTTCGGCCCGAGTGTGACGCTGGCGGGGGGCCAGGGGTACATCACCGCCGCCCAGGGGAAGATCGTTGTCAACGATCAGCGTGTGAGCATTCTCGGCGGCGTCTACTTCGGCGCGTTCAACCGGAATCCCGACCCGAACAATCTCAACCCGCCCGTGTTCGCCGGCTTCCTCGGGAGTGGCACCGGGCACTTCGACCTCGACTGGGCCGCGAATATCTACAGCGCCGACGTCGACTTCCAACTCCTCGATGGCCTCTTCCAGGTGACGGCGGGCTTCACCTACAACGGTACACCCGGCAACACGTTTCTCGTCATCGACGGCAAAGCCGAGATCGAGATTCCCTCGTTCGTACCGGTGGTCGGTGGTCTGACGCTCGCCGAGGCGGCGTTCTTCCTCGACTACCGCGACAGCGGCGGCGTCCGCAGCGGATTCTTCGCCGGCTGGGCCGAAGTGCTCGACGGCCTGTTCGAAGGGGGCGTAAAGTACGACTTCACCAGCGGGATGTGGAGCGTGATCGGCCGCGAGGGCATCGAGGCCGCTATGGACTGCGAAATGGATCCCGCCTCGTGCCTCACCGGAAGCGGGCCCTTTACCTATACGAATTCGTTCACCGTTCCAGTGGGCACGACGGGACTAATCGTCTCGCTCGACCTTCCGGAAATTGCAGGCTCGCAATCCTATCAACTCACGCTGCCGAGCGGTGTCGTGGTGCCCCAGAGCCAGTTCGCCGCCAGGGGGATCACGTTCTCCAGCGTGGTCGGCCATCCCGACCAGAAAAAGATCATTATCACCGGCGGCACGGGTGCCTTCGACCTGCTCGCTGCCGGGGTGTATGGCGTCGAAGTCGTCAGCACCGCAAAGTTCAACGGCGGCATCGACTTCACTTCGGGGGCGACGTACCCGAGCCCAGTGGCAACCGCCCCATCCGCTCAGAACGACGCCAGCAATGGCAACCTGATCAACTTGTCTCTGGCGGGGAGCGTCAACAAAAAATTCATCAATCAGGTGAGCCACCGCATCTTTGTACAGAGCGCCACGCAGGCAGGGGCGCGGCCCGTGCTCACGACGCCTACGAATGTGGTCTTCACGCCCGGCAGTGTCGATCCGAATACCAATCAGCAGACGTTTACACTCACAGCGACCGTGGACATCTCCGACCGCATCTTCGACACGTACGTGTTCTTCGCGAAGGTCGACGACGGCGTGAACCTGCCGATCACCACGAGCTTGAGCGCCACGCCAGTCACATCGAATGCGCCGATCAATGGACAGATCATCAATGCGCTGCTGAACAGCGATGTCGACGGACTCACCGTGTATGTGGACGCCAATGCCAACGGGCAGTTCGATCAGGGGACCGACCCCTCCGGCATCACCAACCGCAACGGCGGCTATACGATCGTCAACACGAACAACGTCCTCGTGTCGGGCCAGCAGTACGACCTGCGGCTGCTGGCGGTGACGGGCGTAACGGTCAACGCCAAGTCCGGCACCTCGAACCCTGAACGCTTCACCTTCGGCACAGCCACACAGAGTTTTGACTACCTCGTCGACGTGGCCGCGGGGGTGAACGGCGTTGTCTTTCTGGACAACGGCCAGAACGGCAAAGCCGCGGGCAACCCCGGGGCTGGCGGTGTGCAGGTGTTTGTGGACCTCAACAACAACGGCAAACTCGACCCCACCGACCCGCAGACGCTTTCCGCACCGGATGGCACCTTCCACATCTACGGGCTCAACCTCAACACGCCGTATACGCTGCGCATCAATGCCGTCGCACCGTATTATTCGACGAGTCCCATGGTGCAGATGGCAACGCTCACGCAAGCCAATCAACAACTCCAGGGGCTGAGCTTCGGCGTGCTGACCCTGCAGCGGATCGACGGCACCGTGATGGTGCACGAAGTGGACGACAGCGGGAATTTGAATCCGACAGCGGTCCCGCAAGCCGGTGCCAAGATTGTTCTCACCAAGGCCGGCGACTCGTTCACCGCCCAGACCACTTCCAACAGCAACGGATATTACTCCTTCACAGTTCCCTACGGCGACTACACCGTCAGCCAAGAGCTACATGCGACGGCCTATCGGGAACTGAGCCCGTTCAGTGCCGTGCTCAACGTGCCGAATTCTGGCGTGAGCACGTCATTGGGCTTTGTTCCGATCGACGTCGCCGCCGGAGATATCGACGGCGATGGCTTCATCGATCTCGCGGTGACGCACCAGGGGTATGACAACCCGGACTTCGTGCGCATCTACTGGGGCAATGGCCAGCCCGGCTTCAACCCGTCCGATTACACCGAACTCTCCCAGACCGGCGAAGCGATCGCCCTTGCGGACACACAAGGCTCAGGGCACCTCGATGTCCTCACTTGGATCGATGGCGGCAACCAGAGCAGCATCATCCGGCACGCGTTCGTGAGCCGCACGAATTTCTTCCGCGCGGATATCTTTGAGCCGGGGCTCCAAAGCACGGGGCAGAATCTGAGCGTCGGCGATCTGAATGGTGATGGCGTCGAAGACTTAGCCTACGCGTACAGCAACAACGCCTTGATGACATACACATTCGTCAAAGGCGGCGGGTTCGGCGGCCAGAATTTCTACACGACGGCCGGCAACTATGCACCGAACATCAATAGCGTCGATTCGCTCGTCTCCATCAATGTTGCCAACCTCCGCAACGGCACGATCAACGATGTGGTCGTCTCGGCCGGCGGCCTCACCTACGGGCAGAACAACGGCAACGCGGCACTCACGCTGAGCAACCCCAGCTTTCCCGAGTCCGCGTTCTACGCCTTCGGCGACATCGATTCCGACGGCATCGACGACATCTTCTACTTCGACCGCGGTCTGTTCCAACTCGTCATCCAGCACGGCAACGGAGACGGCACCTTCTCGACGGTGCCGGGCTTCGGGGCGATCAGCCTGGTCTCCCCACAGGTGACGACGATGCAACTGTTCCTCGTCGACATCAACGGCGACCGCCGGCCGGAGGCGATCGCGTACGAGCAAGCTCCTGGCGCCAATACGTTCAGCATCTTTCCCAACAGCGGCAGCAACGGCTACTTCAACGGCAATATCAGAGTGATCCTCGGCTTCAGCGAAGGCACGATGGGTGGTGCCGCTGCAATCGCGGATGTCAACAACGACGGCCTGGCCGACCTCATCGATGTCGACACCAATACAAACACGGCCTACGTCTACCTCAACCGCTCGACCATCAACAATGGTACGATCACCCGCAGCCTCACACCGGGAACCGCACAACTCAGCGCAAACTTCGTCAACGCGCAACTTGGATCCGTCAGCGGAGCCATCTTCGATGACGTGAACCGCAACGGCGTTCGCGACGCGGAAGATCAAGGCCTCGCTGGCGTGAGCGTCTACCTCGACCTGAACAACAACAACCGCTACGACCGCGGCATCGACCAAGTGACAAAGACCGTGACCGGGGGAGCGTATGCATTCGGCAGCCAGCTGCCTGGCACGTACAGCGTCGGCGTCGTTACGTGGGAATCGAACATCGAGCCGCGGACGACGACGCCGATCACAGTGACCGCGGGCACGCAAACGATGCCGGATTTTCTGTTGCCGCGGCGATGGCTGAAACCGGCGGTGTCTCAGATCGCGACGCTGGGCCAGGAACTTCGGGCTGTGCTGACGCCCACCGGCCAATCCGCGGACCCGCTGCTGAAATACGAGTTGGTCAGCGGTCCGGCCGGTGCCACGATCGACTCGATCACCGGTGCGCTCGTCTGGACGCCGTCCGCGCTGGGCGATGCCATGTTTACTGTGCGGTACAGCAACGCCCGCACAGCCCTGGCCTCGGAGACACTGACGTTCACGATCCCCGTGTTCGCCCCGGTGACCACCGAGGTGCCGACCCCACCCACGACCCCGGCGTTCAACCAGTACACGCCAGCGGACAGGGCCACGTTGATCCTCACTGCCACGGCCAGCAGCGATGGCTGGGTGCGGGTCTTCGACACCACTCACGGCGTCGAGCGATTCCGATTCATGCCTTACGGCGGCTTGGAAGCCCGGGTCGCCATCGCGGATGTCACCGGCGACGGCGTGCCGGATATCATCACCGTCGCAGGGCCTGGTGGTGGGCCGCATGTCAAGGTGTTTGACGGCAGCGATGGCTCACTGCTTCGAAGCGAGTTTGTCTATGCCCCGGAATTTCTCGGCGGGCTCTTCGTCGCGGCCGGCGATCTCGACGGCGACGGCACTCTGGAAATCGTCGTCACGCCCGACTCCGGCGGCGGGCCCGTGGTCTCAATCCTCGATCCACTCACACTCCAGGTCGTCTCCAGTGTGTTCGTCCTGGAATCGGAGTTCCGCGGCGGACTCCGCACCGCGGTGGGCGACCTGAATGGTGACGGTGTGGACGAGGTCATCGTCGCGGCAGGCGTGGGCGGCGGCCCGCGCGTGGCCGTTCTCGACGGTGCTGCACTCAAGCAAGGCACAAGCCTTCGGCTGCGCGGAGACTTCTTCGCGTTCGACTCCGCATTCCGCGGCGGGGCATTCCTGGCCGCCGCTGACATCGATGGTGATGGGATCGACGATCTCGCAATTAGTGCCGGTATTGGTGGCGGCCCACGCGTGGACATCATCGACGGGAAAACCCTGCTCGTCAGTCCGCTCGCGGCGACCAGCTTCTTTGCGGGTGACCCAACGAGTCGAGGCGGCACAACCATCGGTCTGCGCGACTTGAACGGAGATGGCCGCGCGGAACTCCTCGCGAGCGAAGGTCTCCAGACGCAGCAGAAGGTGACGATCTGGGATCCTCGTACGTCGATTCGAATTGATGAGTTCCTCGTCGACGCTGAACCCACGCTTTGGGGCGTCGCGTTGGCATAACTCGCTTCGGCTTTGCCTGACCGAGTGGGACCAGAGCGACGACATGCTGGCGTTCTCGCGCATGAATCACATCATGACCCGGCTCTGGTGCGACGACTGCAGTAGCGCTTCGGCCTCGACTCCGCAGCATCCATGCTGCGGGCAGTCGAAGCGGATGCAGAATGACTTATCTGATCCCGCCGCTGGTGTGCTGCTCGGCGGGCTTGAGTCGATCGGTCTGCGTGCAGGGCAGCTAGAATCCCGCCGTCCGTGGCCCGAACCCCACCAGCGCCTGCACGCCGCAAGTCTGGCTCTCCGCCAACTCCCGATGGATCCGCGGACGCTCAATCGCGAGCCAGAGCCGCCTTGCGCTGGGCTTCCTTCTTCTCGCCTGCGGCGATCTGCTCCGGGCCGAGCTTCAATATCAGCTTCCCGATCTTGCCGGTGAACGCGAACGGGACCTGATAGTCTTTATCGTCGACCCCCGTGCGCAGATCGAGACCCACGTCGAAGGTCTCGTCGATCGACATCAGGAACGGGATGGTGTTCGGCACCTTCTGCGTAGCGACCTCTTTGCCATCGATGGAAAACACGCCGGTGCCGCCTTTGCCGAATCCGGGGCCGTCGTATTTGAAATCGAAGCTCACGGTGTGCTTGCCCGCCGCAAGAGCGTCGGTGCCTTCCCAGCGGTAGCGCTTGAGATCGAGCATGTTGTAGGTGAAGACCGGCTTGCCTTTGAGCATGTAGAGCCCGTAGCCGCCGAAGCGGCCGCCGAGCGTATTGATCATGCCGTCCGCATTCGCGGGCACGTCGATTTCCGCAGTGATGGTGTACGAGCGGTTCAGCAGGCTTGGCACGTCACCGGTCGGCAGGCCGACCATCACGCCGTTGTAGACGAACTCGCTGCGGCCCGCCGTAGCGCTCGGCCGCGGAGCGATCAGTCGCGGCAGGATCGAATTGTCGAGCGGAAACACCTGATACTTCGCCGCCTGCACCAGAAACAACTCCTGCATCTGTTGGAGCTTCTCCGGCATCTTGGCCGCGAGATCGTTGAACTGCGAATAGTCCTCGCCGAGGTTGTAGAGTTCCCACTTGTAGCCGTTGAGCACGTCCGGCAGCTTTGCCGTGCCCATCAGCCAGGGCGGAGCCGGCGGTGTCGTGCACGCGTACCAGCCTTCATGGTAGATCCCGCGATTGGCGAACATCTCAAAGTACTGGGTCGTGCGCGTGGACGGCGCGTTGGCGTTGGCCGGGTCCCAAGTGTAGGCCATGCTGACGCCTTCGATCGGTTTCTGGGCGATGCCGTTCACCATGGTCGGTGCAGGAACGCCCGTCGCTTCGAGCAGCGTCGGGACGATGTCGATCATGTGGTGAAACTGCGAGCGGATTCCCCCGGCGTCTTTGATTCGTTTCGGCCACGACATGACCATGCCCTGCCGCGTGCCGCCGAAGTGACTGGCCACCTGCTTGGTCCACTTGAATGGCGTGTCGAAAGCCCAACTCCACGCCACGGACATGTGCGGATAGGTGCCCGCCGAGCCCCAGGCGTCGTAGTACTTCATGTTTTCTTCGATCGGCAGATCGAGGATGGCGTTGTACGCCGTCATCTGGTTGAACGTCCCGCGGAGCGTGCCTTCAGCACTCGTGCCGTTGTCGCCGCTGATGTAGATGATCAGCGTGTTGTCGAGTTTGCCGAGATCCTCGACGGCCTGGATCACGCGGCCGATCTCGTGATCGGTGTACGCTGCGTACGCGGCGAAAACCTCGGCCTCACGAGCATACAGCTTCTGCTGCTCGGGCGTCAGCGTTTCCCATTTCGGCAAGTCATCCGGCCACGGTGTGAGTTGCGTGTTCGCCGGGATCACGCCGAGCTTCTTCTGATTGGCGAAGATCTCGTCGCGGAGCTTGTTCCAGCCACCATCGAACTTGCCCTTGAACTTCTCGATCCACTCCTTCTTCGGCTGGTGCGGCGAGTGCGTCCCGCCCGGCACGTAGTAGCAGAAAAACGGTTTCTCGGGAGCAGTGGCATTGAGCCTGCCGATGTGGTCGATGGCTTCATCCGCCATGTCCGTGATCAGATTGTAGTCCGTCTTGCCAATCCACGGCTGGATCTGTGTCGTGTTCTGGAACAGGTACGGGGTCCACTGATCGGTCTCACCGCCCATGAAGCCGTAGAAGTAGTCGAAGCCCATGCCACTCGGCCACTGATCGAACGGCCCGGCGGCGCTGTACTGATAGGTCGGCGTGGGGTGGTTCTTGCCAAACCAGGAAGTGGCGTAGCCGTTCTGCTTGAGGATCTCGCCACAGGTGGCGTTTTCGGGACCGATGACGGAGTTGTAGCCGGGGAAGCCTGTCGACATCTCACCAATCACGCCGTAGCCCACGGAATGATGGTTGCGCCCGGTGATCAATGCGGCTCGCGTCGGTGAGCAGAGCGCCGTGGAATGAAACTGTGTGTATCGCAGGCCCGCTTTGGCGATGCGGTCCATCGCTGGCGTGGGAACCACACCGCCGAAGGTGCCACTCACGCCATAACCCTGATCGTCCGTCATGATCAGCAGCACGTTCGGCGCGTCTTTCGGCGGGACGATGCGGGCCGGCCAGTAGGGCTTCGAATTCTTCGCCTCGAGATCGATGGTGCCACCGAACTTCGGCTCCGGGTTCGGCAGATATTTGCCGTCGACTGTCCGCGTAGCTTCCGGCGAACCAGCGGGTGGTGCACTCGACTCCGGCGGAGCAGTCAACCGGCTCGACATGCCCGCATAGCCCGCCAGGCCACCGGCAATCACAACCAACAGTGCCCCAATGCGCGATCGCTTCAACATCATGAACTCCGTGTTGGTTGAGCAGGCACCAGTTTGATTCACTCTATTGAATTTGTCGATGTGGCGCAGTCACTCGTGACCTCGCTTGTTTTGATGTTCAGCGTTCCTGTGAGTGCCGCAAAACAGAACGCCCCGGGCAGTCTGATCATGCGCCGTGTTCATGGCCAGAGTTTCCAGAGCCGCAGCGGCATCCCACGAATTGAACTGTCCGCTGCCGATGGCTTCGTCGAGGATCGCGAGCGTGGTTGTCATAGGCGGCCTCCTGTGGTCGTTTGGCGGATATAAAGAGCCGGTTCTCAGCATTACTCCCGCTTGGACCGATTCTAATGGCAGCTTTTCATTCTTAAACCGTGTCGTGCGAGCCAGAAGGAGGGGTTTTTGCTGTAAACTTCAGGATCCTCACCCGGGAGAACGCCATGAAGATACCATTCGCAATCCTGTCCGCCGTCGCAGTGCTGCACAGTGCAGGTGTGGCGTCGGCACAAGCGACCTACAGTCCGCCGCGTCCTCAGAGCCTGCCGTGGATGCAGGGCTCGTCGAGCTTTGCTCTCATCGCCTCGTCGATGAACAACTACCATCCTGGCATCGGGAACAGTGCGATCGCGACGAACTCGAATGCTGCCATGCTTCCGCTCCTGCCGCCTTCGCTGCCGACGTTTCGCGCTCAGCAGAGCAACTTCCGCACGATGCCGTTCATGTCAGTTCCCTCACAGCGACCAACTGGCATGACGCCATTTCAGATGCGGCCGCGATAGAGACAACAGGCGATATTCCGAAACCTGAGCGAGTCATCATGAAAGCGACATGGAACGGGGCCGTGCTGGCCGAGTCCGACAAGACGATTGTGATCGAAGGGAACCACTACTTCCCGCCGGACGCGATCCAGAGTGAACACTTCAAGCCGAGTGACACGCACACGGTGTGCGGCTGGAAGGGCACGGCCAGTTACTACACCATCGAGGCGGATGGGAAGCAGAACCCGGATGCCGCGTGGTACTACCCGGAGCCGAAAGACGCAGCCAGCGAGATCGCCGGCTATGTTGCGTTCTGGAAGGGTGTAACAGTGGAAGGCTGAGCAACGAATCACCTCATCCGCGGCGGCGGGGCGGTTTCGCGCGGGTTCAGCTTCGCTTCCATCACTTTTAGCTTCGCGGCGACCTCCGCGTTGGCGGGTTCGAGGGTGGCCAGTCGCCGCAGGTGCCACGCAGCGGCAAACCACTGCTCGTCTTTCTCGCAGAGAGCTGCCTGCTCGCGGTGGTACTCCGGCTTCGGGGCCAGGATCCGCTGGCGGCGTTCCACTTCCGCGGGCGGCACGGTCTTCGAGATTTTCAGCACGCTCTTGCGATCGGGGATGTAGTAGAAACCCGAATCTTTTTCGGGTGGTTCGCGGTCGAGTCGTTCGACGCTCTGCCCTTCCGGTGCTTCCCAGAGCCGCACGGTCTTGTCGTAGCTCCCGGTGGCGAGTGTGCGGCCGTCGGGGCTCCATGACACGCTAATCACGACGCTCGTATGCCCTGTCAACCCCCGCAGACTCTGTCCTGTTGCTGCGTCCCAGAGCCGCACCGTCTTGTCGCCACTTCCGCTGGCGAGTGTGCGGCCGTCGGGGCACCACGACACGCTATGCACAAATTCCGTATGCCCTTTCAGCTCCCGCAGGCTCTCCCCCGTCGCCGCGTCCCAGAGTCGCACCGTCATGTCCCAACTGCCGCTGGCAAGGGTGCGGCCGTCGGGGCTCCACGACACGCTACCCACCGTGTCCGTATGCCCTTTCAATTCCCGGACGCTCTGCCCCGTCGCGGCGTCCCAGAGCCGCACCGTCTTGTCAGCACTGCCGCTGGCGAGGGTGCGGCCGTCGGGGCTCCACGATACGCTCATCACCTCGCGCGTATGCCCTTTCAACTCCCGGACGCTCTGCCCCGTCGCTGCGTCCCAGAGCCGTACCGTCATGTCAGCACTGCCGCTAGCGAGGGTGCGGCCGTCGGGGCTCCACGACACGTTCCACACCTCGCGCGTATGCCCTTCCAACTCCCGGGCGCTCTGCCCCTTCGCCGCGTCCCAGAGCCGTACCGTCATGTCCCAACTGCCGCTGGCGAGGGTGCGGCCGTCGGGGCTCCACAACACGCTACCCACCGTGTCCGTATGCCCTTTCAACTCCCGGAC
>JBGSSZ010000350.1:0-2280 GCA_041736785.1 Limnoglobus sp. | reverse complement strand
CCGGCCAGCACGATCACCGCGCAGTGGCCGACTCCGTAGGCCAGCAGCAAGGACGCACCATACCACGGAGCCGTTTGCGCCAGCTTGAACGTCACCCCCAGCATCGGAGCCATGTAAGCGAACGTGCAAGGCCCCAATGCGATTCCGAACACCAGCCCGAGAATGAATGCCGCCAGCGGTCCCTTGCGCTTCATGCCAATCTGGCCCGGGCCGGAGAATGGCATTGGAATGACTCCCAACAAATGCAAGCCGACCACGAAGAAGATCACCGCGACAAAGTAATTTCCATACCGGCCGACATCCCCCAGCATGCGTCCCGCGCCCGCAGTGATCGCGCCAATCGCGGCGATGGTGACCAGAATGCCGACCGCAAACAACGTCGAGGTCCAGAACGCCCGGCGGGTGGTTACTGGACCCTGTTCGCTGATGAAACCGACGATGAGCGGGATGCTCGCCAAATGGCACGGGCTCAGCACGATGCTGAGGATGCCCCACACCACGGCGGCTCCGAGTGCGATCATTGGGGAGCCTTCGACGGCGTGGCTGAGGTTAGTAAATAATTCCTGCATGGCGTTGGGAGGATAATGTTAGTTAGAGAGGGAAGGGGTTGGTGGCTGGGGGAGATCGCGATTGATGATGTCCCCACGCTCGCCGTAGAGGTCATTGAACCGGAAACGGTAGGCTGGCCGCTCCGTGAGCGAAAGCAGTTCGGCCGGAGGCGTGTTGAGCAAGTGACGAATCAGCGCGTTTGCCATCTCCTCAAGGCGATCGACATCCGCAGGATTCACCGTTTTGCCATCGGCCCGCAGGTTGCGAATCTGATTCTCCAGCGTCGCCAGTGGCTCTGGAAACACACTTGGTTTAAGCCGCACCTCCCAGGCTTCGCCAGTGGAAATCTTCTGGACGATGAACCCGTCGCCCACCGCGGAATCCACGCGCAGCGTCTGGAAGTTGATCCGGGCACCGGTCAGCCAGGCTGCTGCATCCACCCAACACGGACCGTTCTTCGAGACGATCCGCAGATCGGTCCGATCCACCACGCCGTCGGGAAAGAGTCGCTGCAACGCCGCTTTGAGTTCTACAAAGCTGATGACCAGCCCGTCGCAAAGATGGCCGTGCATCCGGGCAAGATCTTTGAGGCTGATTTCCTTTGGGCTGGCGGATAGCCGGCCCAAGGCGCTTTGGGTATCGCGCACAAGGACCGGTTGGTTGAACTTGGCACTGGTCGCCCAAGCGGGAAAGAAATCCTCCGCAGGCATCGCGACGTTCTCACCAGCGTCGGCAACCGTGGGCGGTTTCTCGCTGAGCGGCAGGGTTGCCGCACAGGCGAACGGGCCACCGCAGGGCGCTCCCGCAGAGGCTTTTCGCGGATCGAACCGATCATGCAGGATCGCCAGGGCGGCAATCACCGCCACCCCAACTAGGACGTTGCCGCGGCTGGGTTTCATGTTACTTGCACTCACCGAGTTTGCACGCTTTGGCGATCTGTTCAGGACTGAGCTTCATCTTGTCAGAGAGGGCCTGCGCAATGCTGATTTGGCGGCCGGTCATCGCCGGTCGTGCATCGAGCCATTTCTGAAGATTGGCTTCGTTGACGAAGAACCCTTGCTTGAAGCACCCGGCGGAAACCCACTTGCCGTCCGGGGCTTTTTTCTGACCGAACCAAGCGATGGCCGTCGGTGGTTCCAACGAGGCGATTTGCCCGTCCAGGGTTTTCACGCGGATCACTTCTCCGGTTAGACCATCCTTGGCCTCGATTTCAATGTCCTGTTTCAGTCGCGCGGCAACGCCCAGCGAGCAATGCGTGCAGCAGCCGTGACCGTGAGTGCTGCCGAACTTGACCCCGCAGGCATCCTCTGGATAGACTGACCGGTCACAAAAGGCACAGCGGGTGGCCAGTTCTTTGGTGCGGAGCACATCCCAAGTGACCAGGTTGCCGGGAGCCGTCGCTTGTTCCTTGGTCGCGGCGTCGCTCGTCGCAAACGCTCTGATAGTCGCGTGGCCCTTGGTGTCTATGCCGTAAAGATAGCTGGCAGTGGCGGCTGGAATCAGGTCGCCGCTCGTCCAATCGATCACGCTGACTTTGGCCTCTTCAGCCTTCGCATCGGGGTTCACCAGACTGGAATAGTAGATGAAGTAGCAATGCGGCGAGCAGAAAACATGCTGATCGGTCTGGCCCTTCACCACGGTTTTGGTTTTGGCGTTTAACGTCTCGTCGCACATGAAGCAAACACTGTCGGCCGGGCGGGTGTCAGCGGCCACGGGTGTCTCACGCACGAT
>JBGSSZ010000645.1:0-3063 GCA_041736785.1 Limnoglobus sp. | reverse complement strand
CGATGGCTTTATCGCGGGCGACCGTGGCAGCGGGCCCGAGTGGCTGCGGTGCCGGGACCGACGCGTCGTCGTCACCATCGGTCTTGGCTCCCACCGGCGGCGGACGCAGGAATGGATCGTATTCCTCCGCGGGGACCGTCTGCCCCTCGGCGTCGATGCGAGTGGCGGTGAGCACGCTTTCGCCACTTGCTTTCGCCGCGGCCAGACCCAGCAGCCCAGCACAGGTCATCGACGGCGACGAGCCCGTCGAGCCGGAATATGCCCAGCCGAAATCGGTCGGGCTCTGTGTGCGGAGGAAACGCGACTGCAACCGGCGGAACGCAGAATCGGTCGGTAGACCCGATCGCCGCGACACCCAAAGGCCCATCAACCCGAATTGCGTGTTCGAGTTGTCGTCGGTGGCGATGGCAGCCTGGGCACGACCGCCACGAGCCACAAGGTTCACGATCCGCTGGGCCTCGGGGTTCAGCTTTTCCTTGCTGGCGACAGTGTTCATGGCAGCGGCCGTGCGGACCTCGTCGCCCGGACCCAGTTTATCGAATGTGTCATAGCCCCAGCCGCCGGTAAGCCCCTGCCCCGCCATCAGTCGTGCTCCGAGCACCTGAATGCAGGCGATGTCTGCGGGGTTGCCAAGCCGATCGAGGAAGAGGATCGCGAGAGCCAGCTGATAAGTGCCGGTCTCGCTGACCGCCCCTTTGCGCACCACGCTGCGGATCGTCATGATCGCGGGGTGATCGGGTTTGATATCGGCTTCGAGCAGGGCCAACCCCGCGAGGCAGGGCGGTCCGATGCCATAGTCTGTCGTGCTCGCCGGGTTGTTGCCGATCAGAAACGCTGCACCCTTTGCGACGGCCGCCTTGACGCGGTCCTCGTCTGCGGCGGTCGCGGTCAGAGTCATCAGCAGCATCGCGGCGATCGTCTTCATGGCTCACTCCGTGTCACGCGGACTTGCACCGGCTGCAGATGATTGATCGCGTAGCTGCGGCGATCCGGATCCCGTTTCTCGGGCTGACTGCGGCCTTTCGCATCGTAACAGCGCGCCACCAGCCTGGCGAGCCCCGCTTCACCCGGGGTCCACGACATTTCCCACTGACGCCAGCAGTGCGGCTTCGCCTCGCCGAGGAGTTTTGCTTCGCCCCACGTCGTGCCGCCATCGACGCTGACTTCGACTTTGGCGACGGCCTCGTCGCCAGCCCACGCCATGCCCTGAATGGTGGTTGCTTTCCCGAACGCGACCGTCTCGCCGAGCGCCGGCCGGGCGATCTGTGCTTTGGGCTCGATCGCGGTCAGCGCTTTGAGCGTGGCCAGCCCGCCATCGCGGCGCTCGAAGGTCGAGTAGTGCATGGTCTGCCAGAAGCCGTCGTAGGGCGTGTCGGTGACGATGATCTTGGCCAGCCATTTGACAGCCGACATGCCATACCAACCGCCGAACACGGCCCGGAGCGGGAAGCCGTGCTCCGCGGTCAGCGGCTCGCCGTTCATCTCGTAGGCCAACAGGGCTTCTGGCGAATTCGCCTTCGCGAGCGGGATCGCCCGATCGAACGGGATCACGCCCGGCGATTTGGGATCGCTGCCGATCGCGCCCCTGTCACTGCCGACTAGGATCACCTCCACAGCACTCGCTTTGGCCCCCGCCTTTTCGAGAATCGCAGCCAACGTCACGCCTTTCCACTCCGCGGTGCCGACGGCTCCGTTCTGCCACTGTAAGCCCCCCGTCGCCGGGGTCAGATAGACGCGGCCGTTGCCCGCACATTCCAGAGTCAGCGGCTTCACCACGGATTTCATCGCCTGCAAATCCGCCAGGCTCAGGCTGAGCGGTGTCTCCACCGCACCGGTCACCTCCAGCCGATACGTGCTCGCATCCATCTTCGGCATGGCGAAGTGATTGCGCACGTAGAACTGATCCGTCGGCGTGATAAACGTTTTCTGCTCGGCAAACGCAGGCTCCAAGTTCAGCGGTTCGCTCATCCGCACCGTGATTCCCGGAGTATCCGCACGCACAGCATGCACCGTCGCAGCCATGACGGGCAGTGTCTTCAACACGTCGCGACGATGCATGGTCGTTCCTCCAAAAAAATTGTTTACCAGCCCCTGGCCTTGGTTTTCAGCCGGATCAGCCGATCGTTGGCCGTGATGTACAGCGTGCTGCCATCGTCGCCGAAGCAGCAGTTGGCCGTCGGCGCATGGGTCTCGATGGTTCCCAGATGCTTGCCGTCGCGGTCGATGACGAAGATGCCTCCGGGGCCGGTCGCCCAGAGATTGCCATCGCGATCGACTTTCATTCCGTCGGGCACTCCGGGCCGGTCCTTGCCCACGAGCAGCGTGGTATCGAAGAACACTTTCCCCTCGCCGAGCGTGCCGTCGTCCTTGACCGGGAAGCTCATGATCACCGCGCGGGCGGAGTCGCTGTTGGCCACGTAGAGCGTCTTCTGATCGGGAGCGAACGCGATCCCGTTGGGCCGCGTCATCTCCTTGGTGAGCAGCGTCAGATCGCCATTCGGCTTGAGGCGGTACACGCCCTGGAAATCGAGTTCCTTCTCAGGATCTTTCACGTTGCCCGGCAGCCCGTACGGCGGATCGGTGAAGTAGATGTCACCGTTGGTGTGGTACACCAGATCGTTGGGGCTGTTGAGCCGCTTGCCCTGATAGCGGTCCGCGAGTGTTTCAAACTTGCCGTCTTTGAGCCGTGCCAAACGTCGGTCGCCGTGCTGGCAGAGGATGAGATTGTGATCCTTGTCGAGTGCGAGGCCGTTGCTGCCGGGCTCTTTGCCGCCGAAGTCTTTCGTGCCGGTGTAGCCGGCGGGCTTGAGAAAGTCCTTCGTACCCTGCTTCTCGCTCCAGACCACGACGCGGTTGTTGGGGATGTCGGAGAAGTAGAGGCAGTTGTTTTTCGCGTCCCAGACCGGGCCTTCCGACCACTTGTAGCCGTCGGCCAGTTCTTCGATTCTGGCGTCTTTCGGCACGAGTTCGTCGAACTTCGGGCTTTTGCGGTCGAGGGTCCGCGCGGGCGGATCCGCGGCGAACGCGACCGCGGCGAGGGCCACCAGGGGCAGGGCAAGCAGC
>JBGSSZ010000637.1:0-6027 GCA_041736785.1 Limnoglobus sp. | reverse complement strand
CGGCGGCAGCGGCGGCATCGCCTACCTCAACGGTCAGGACCTCGGCACCCTCGTGAAGCTCGGCGCCGTCAGCGGCGACGGGCTCGTCCGCGGCGAATGGTGGCGCATCATCACCGCCAATTTCGTCCACGTCGGGCTCGTCCACCTGCTGCTGAACGTCTACTGCCTCGGCATGGTCGGCCCGCTCGCCGAAGACCTCTGGGGCCGTCGCCGATTCATCGCCATCTACCTCGTGTCGGGCCTCGGCGGATCGTGCTTCGCCATGATGCTCAAACCCAATTCTCTCGTCGCCGGAGCTTCCGGGGCCACCTGGGGCGTGATGACTTCGCTCGGCGTCTGGATCTACCTCTACCGCCAGCACTTCGAGGCCAGTATCGTCGAGGACTTCGCCCGGCGGATCATGCTCGCCGTGCTGCTCAACGGTGCCATCAGCTTCTGGCCCCGCGTCAGTTGGGAAGGGCACATGGGCGGTGCCATCGCCGGAGTTGGCATGGCGTTCGCCCTCGAACTCATCCGCCCCGGCTATCGTCGCCGCACCATCGCCGGCGTCGTCGGCTCCATCGGTTTTCCGATCGCGATTGTGACCGCGCTCGTGCTGGTCGCCGCCCGCAGCGAAGCCTGGCGACCCATGATGGTCCGCGAATCGCTGCAGCAGCAGTCCGCGTATCTGCGACAACTGCAGCCCGATCTGGACGCGATTTCCCCGCTGGCTGTCTCCAATCTGGCGTTGTCCCTGCAAAAGACCAAGAACTTCCCGCTGCGGTTTCCGAAGGTGAAGCACGAAGCCGAGCAGCTACAAGCCAAGGTGGAGCGTGTGCGGACCCGTATCCCCAGTGCCCGCGGCCTCGTCGCCGACGCTCCCGCAAAGGTGCGAGCCTACTGCGACAGCGTGACCGCGTTTACGACGGAGTTGATTGAGTACCTCGTCGCCGACCGCGATAACCTTGATGGACTGGGCGAAACCAAGAAACAGATTGATGACCGCTGGCGATCGCTGCACGAGACGAAGTGGATGCGGTGAGGGGCAGGTATTGGATTGGCATATACCATTCAATGCACTATCGTACTGCAAATGAAAGCTGGCGATCATTCAACGATTTCGTTCGACAGAGAGGCGTGGCACGGATGGCAATTGGCCGAGGAATCTCGCTCTTCCTGATTGACGGTGCGCCAGACGGTCGCATCGCCTGCGAACTTTTCAACTGGACCGGCAAGGGATTCAAGATTCCCCGGCGACTCCTCAAGGAATCCGCCGAGCGACCCGAACTCCGTAAGGCTGGCGTCTACTTTTTGTTCGGGCGAGATGACACCCATAACGAGGCGAACCGTGTCTATGTCGGCGAGGCAGAGGAGGTCATCAAGCGGATTCAGCAGCATCAGGAGAAGGATTTCTGGACGGAAGTCCTGCTTTTCGTGAGCAAGGACGACAACCTCAATAAGGCACACATCAAGTTTCTTGAATACACGATTTATGCCAGGGTCGTGGAAGTTGGACGGTACAAACTGCTGAATGGCAACACACCGAATAAGCCGGCTATCTCTGAGATTGAACAGGCTGTCATGGCCGAGTTCTTCGAGAACCTGCAATTGCTGGTCGGAGCCCTTGGGTACAAATTGTTTGAGCCACTTGTGAACCCGACAACGTCGGCGTCGGAGCAATACATCATTACAGCGGCTCGCGGTGCAAACGCCCGAGCCGTGTGGACGAGTGATGGAATGGTTGTTCTCAAGGACTCTGCGGCTGCGGGCACCGAAGTCCCCTCAACGCCCGGATCAGTGACACGACTGCGGCATTTGCTCTCAACCGATGGAATCTTGGTGCCGCAAAATAGTAATTTAGTATTCACCCGGGACCATCTGTTCTCGAGTCCATCGGCTGCTGCCGGGGTTGTACTCGGGCGTTCGGCGAATGGATGGATTGAGTGGATAAACACCGGAGGCCGCACACTCAAAGACAACGAGGAGTAATTCCCGAAGTCGGTCTGGACCGACAGGAATTCGGAAACGAGCCGGAAGCGTCAGCGACTGGTGCGGCTGCTAACCCGTCCAAATCCGTCGCCGACGCTTCCGGCTCGTTTAGGATGAATTGATTGATCACCCAACAGCGGAGTCAACATGGCACGCTACATCGACGGATTTGTTCTGCCGGTCCCGCGCGATCGACTGGATGATTACAAGCGTGTTGCCGAAGCGGCGGCTGGGATCTGGAAGAAATATGGCGCGACTGACTACTGGGAATGTGTCGGCGACGACCTGACCACCGACTGCACTCGCTCGTTCACCGATATCGCGAACGCGGCCGAGGGCGAAACTGTGATCTTTGCGTGGGCAGTCTTCGAATCTCGCGAAGCACGGGATGCAGCCAACGAGAAGATCATGGCGGATCCGCAGATGGCGGAACTCGGCAATACGGTTAATTCAATGGTGGATTTCAAACGGATGGCTCACGGGGGTTTCCGAGAACTCGTTCATGGATAATCGCCCAGTGATACTCACCGCTGCCGGTAGAGCCAGCCGGCGAGGATGATGATTCCACAGAACGCGACCAGTCCGAGCGAAATCCGCACGGCCCAGAACTGAGCATTGCCCAACCCGGCGGGTTTCTCCTGCGTGATCTTGCCAGTGCTCAAGTCGAAGACGATTTGCCGCGGCTCCTGGGTCATCATCACGAACTTGTCGCCATCCCGCGTCAGCACACCATCGGCACTCCAGAGCACGTGCTGCAGGCTGTGCGGCAGGCCATCGACGTTGTGCACCAGTTCGCGGACGGCGTAGCTGCGGAGGAAGCGGCCGCGATCGTAGAAACTCAGAGCTTCGCCGTTGACTTGCTCGGCGACCGTTTCGTCGGGCAGTCGCTTGCTTGCGACGAATTTCTCCGTGAGTGGGAAGTCGCCATGCAGACGGACGAGGTGTTCTCCGTCGTTGGCGGGCCAGACGCGGTAGCTGTACCAGTCGACGCCCCAGAGCTTGTCGGTGCTGCCATCGTTGCGGTAGAGCCCGCTGCCAGTGGCAGAGTACTTGGCATAGATCTGCTTCTGGTGCTCGCCCTTTTCGGGGTCGAGCGAAGGCTCAGCGGTCGCCGGCCGCGGGGCGATCATCACGAACAGATACTGCTCATTGGGCGACGGCGTGGTGTAGGTCGTCGGCCCGCCCAAGCGGACATCGTTGTCCGCGAAGGCAAAGCTGCTGCCAACAAGGAGGATGAAAAGCGTTCTCATGCTGCAATAGTATTCGAGCTTTGAGTGCGTTGAACAGAAATTCGCGACCGGTAGCGCGTTCGCCTCAGCCGTGAATATTCAATTGCTGATACGAGAAACGAGGTCACTTGCATTCAAAATGCTTTGGTTGAGTCGTGAATCCGTGTGGTTCGCGTTTGAATTGTAACATAATCTAGATCATCAGATCATTTCTCTCTCGGAGCAGTTGTACATGGCCCGTCGTCTTACCTCGTGGCTCGGTTCCGCCCGTAAACTGAAAACCGCCCGCACGACTTTGAGCATCACTCTTCTGGAAACTCGCGACAATCCGACAGTCTTCCTCGGCCCGACCACGCTGGACCAGCAGGTGACGATCGCAGCGTATGCGCTGGATGCCTACGAGCTTCACGCGTCGATCCCGGAGAGCGAGATTGGCGCTACGAGCTATTTCTCGCTGGCGAACTCGGCCGCGTTCAGCGTTGACACGGATCGTCTGGTGAGTCATCTGGCGGTCGATGGCGAGACCGTGATTGCCCTGCCGCGGCCAGATGGTTTCTTTGAGCGGTTCCGCATTTGGACCAACGAGATTTTCTCCCCCGAGATTGCGGCGACGCGACCGGACATTCAGACCTATCGCGGCGTGGGGCTCGACGATCCCACGGCTGCGCTTGCCGCGGACATCACGCCGCTCGGCTTCCGTGCCCAGGTGCTGACCGGCGAAGGCACCTACTACGTCGATCCCTACTACCACGGCGACGCGAGCGTGTCGGTGTCATACTTCGACAGCGATCACCGCAAGGACATTGACGGTGGCGGCTGCCAGTGTGAACTCTGCACGGGAGCGAGCCAGTCGGGCGGCTTCGGAACTCAGGGCCTCGGCGGCGGCTTCGCTCCGCTCGGGCCGAATGTGACGAACGGCGCCACCTACCGCACCTATCGCCTCGCCCTTGCCGCCAATGCCGAGTACACGGCATTTCATGGCTCGCAGTCCAACGCGCAGTCCGCAATGGTCACCACAATCAACCGCGTCAGCGGGGTCTACGAAAAGGAAGTCGGCGTCAAGCTCGTCCTCATCAGTGGCACCAATCTCATCTTCACCGACACCGCGACCGACGGCTATACCAACGGCAACGGCGGTGCCATGCTCAGTGAGAATCAGTCCAAGATCGACAGCGTCATCGGCAACGCCAACTACGACATCGGCCACGTCTTCAGCACCGGCGGCGGAGGTGTTGCCGGGCTCGGCGTCGTCGGGTCCACCGGCAACAAAGCCCGCGGCGTCACCGGCTCCGGAAGCCCCATCGGCGACTCTTTCGACATCGACTACGTCGCCCACGAGATGGGTCACCAGTTCCGCGGCAATCACACATTCAACTACACCAACAGCAACCGCAACGGCTCGACAGCCTACGAGCCCGCCAGCGGCTCCACCATCATGGCCTACGCCGGGCTCTTCAGCGGCAACAATGTTCAGAACAACAGCGATGCCTATTTCCACGCCGTCAGTCTGGGCGAGATCGCCAACTTCATCAACAACATTATCCCCGGCGTGGGCACCAGCACCGCGTCGGGAAACACCCCGCCCGTCGCCAATGCCGGGCCTGACTACAGCATCCCCGCGAACACACCCTTTGCGCTCACCGGTTCCGCGACCGACGCCAACAACGATCCCATCACCTACAACTGGGAGCAGTACGACCTCGGCGCGTCCAATAGCACGATGGGCAGCTATGTGTCGACCGGTCCGCTGTTCCGCTCCGTGACGGCGACGACCAACCCGACGCGCACCTTCCCGAAGCTCTCGAGCCTGCTGAGCAACACGAGCACGCCGCAGGAGGTGATGCCGACCGGTTCCCGCACGCTGAACTTCACACTCACGGCCCGCGACACCCGTGCACTCGTCGGGCCGACCGGCGGTGTGCTCGGCGGCATCGACAGCGACGATATGATCGTCACCGTGATCGACACGGGAGCCGCGTTCACGGTCACGTCGCCGAACAGCTTCGTCTCCTGGAGTGGTGGCAGCATTCAGACCATCACATGGAATGCCGCGGGGACGACTGCGGCCCCGATCAGCGCGGCAAACGTGAACATCCTGCTCTCCGTCGACGGCGGCAACACCTACCCGACGATCCTCGCCACGACCGCCAACGACGGCAGCGAAGCGATCGTCGTGCCCAACGGCCTCTCCACCAGTCAGGCCCGCATCAAGGTGCAGCCGACGAACAATATCTTCTTCGACATCTCGAACTCGAACTTCAGCATCACGCCCGGCAGCGCGATGCAGGTGGCCAGCACGACGCCGGCGCTCGGCGGAGTGCTGACCGGCCCCGAAGCGACGTTCGATGTCGTGTTCACTCAGAACATCAATGCCGCCACGCTCATGCAGAGCGATCTGATCGTATCGACCGGCAACGTGACGGGCGTCAGCATGCCCGCGGCCAACACGGCCCGATTCACGATCTCGAACCTGTCCGGCGAAGGCTCACTCACCGCCACATTGCCTGCCGGCGCGGTGACCAGCACTGTGGGCAACGCGTCGGGTGCGTTCACCGGCAACTTCGCCGTCGATGTCAGTACTGTGCCGTTCGCCGGTGCGTTCACGGCGGCCAACCCGCTCGGCTCGCGCGTCTACAGCGGAACCATGACCGGCACCGTCAACGCCCCCGGCGACACCGACAGCTTCACACTCGAACTCGAACTTCAGCATCCCGCCGGGCAGCGCGTTGCCGGTGGCCAGCACGCCGCCGGCGCTGGGCGTAGTGCTGACCGGCCCCGAAGCGACGTTCGATGTCGTGTTCACTCAGAACATCAATGCCGCCACGCTCAT
>JBGSSZ010000621.1:0-17340 GCA_041736785.1 Limnoglobus sp. | reverse complement strand
GCTCACCGGGGAACTGCTCGACACGCGTGCTCGCATCCGCCTCGCGGCCAAGCAGCCGAGCCTGGCCATCGCCGACGCCGGCGAAGCCCTCAAGCACGAAAAGACCGCCCTGCGATATTTTCACATGGGCATGGCGATGAAAGAAATGAAACCCAGCGATGGTGCGATGTATTTCAAGGAAGCCAAACAGCGCGGCCTCACCACGCGGCAGGTGCATCCTGCAGATGTGTCGCTGTTTCAGGAATCGATGAAGTAGCGCAGTCCCACTCTTGAATTGGCCTCGCGTTGTTCATCGCTGGTCGCTATAGGCCCCCGGCTCAGGGAGGCATGCGATGGACAACCACTGGCAGACGCTGGCCGAAGTCGAAAGCTCCATCGCGGGATGTCTCGCCTCGCTCGACCGCTACGAAGCTGCGTTTTCGAAGGTGCTCGCCGAGGGCGGGCCAATCGCTCCGAGTTACACACCCGAGGTCTGGGACGCGAAACTCGCCATCGCCACGCAAACGACGGATGATGTCGAACAACTGCTCGCTGAGCAGGAAGGCGTGTGGCAGCGCTGGCAGGAAACACTGGCGAACTGGCGTGGACTCGTAAAACAGCCGGCGTGACCGAGTGAGGCCATGCCGTGAAAGTCGCTGTGATCATCCCCGCCGCGGGGGCGTCGTCCCGCTTCGGTGGCCCGCAGAAAAAACCCTTCGTCAGCCTCGACGGCAAACCCCTCTGGCAACGCAGTTCAGAGCTTTTCTGGAACCGCAGCGATGTGGTCAAGACGCTGCTCGTGATCAGTCCGGCCGACCGCGATGAGTTCCGCACCCGCTTTGGGCACCTGATGATGTTCGCGAACTGCGAACTGGTCGACGGCGGCCGCGAGCGGTTTGAGAGTGTGGCGAATGCCCTGGCTCTCGTGCCGGAAGATGTCGAACTAGTCGCGGTCCACGATGCCGTGCGACCGCTGGTGAATACTCAGCAGATTGATGCGGTTTTCCGCAAAGCCGCCGAGACTGGGGCCGCGATGCTGGCCCTGCCCGTGACCGACACGCTGAAGACCGTGGACCAGGGCACGATCACCGGCACCGTGCCGCGGGAGGGGGTGTGGCAGGCTCAGACGCCGCAGGTCTTCCGCCGCGACTGGCTTGTCGAGGCCTACGCGAAACGCACCGGCACAGTCACCGACGATGCGCAACTCATCGAAGCACTGGGACACTCGGTCTGTGTGGTGCCGGGCTCGGCGTTTAACTTCAAGATCACGACGCAGGACGATCTGAAACTGGCGGACGCCGTGATGCAGAGCCGCAAGAAACCGGGAGCCGCGAAGCCGAAGCCGTTGTTCTTCGATGATGAGCCGAAGTGGGATTGAGTTGTGGTATCATTCTGGCATGTGCTCACCGCGGCGAAGAGGATGGTCAGCTTTTCTGTTTGCGGTTGCTTTGTTCTGCCTTGTTGTTTCTCTACCTATCGATTGGGTTGATTCATCGGCAGTGAAGATTTCTTGGGTCGCAGACGCACAAGATGGCGGCTCCGTGTTCAAGAGTATTTGGCGGGACCTCGTCCGGGCGGGAACTGCAACAGAGGTGGTGACGAGCCTGTATCGGGGACGTTTAACACTTGCTATTCTTGCACTGTTGATGACCGTGTTTTTCTGGTATCGGCGTCAGTCGATATTCTGTGTACTGGCTTCGCTCATAGGGCTGAGCATCAGTGTGTCGTTCCTAGTCTCGAACTGGACTTTTTATTGCCGGCACACGGGCCTCATGGTGTGGTGCTATGGCTTTATTCTGCTCGTCGCGAGCGCGATCATGTCGTTGGAGCCGACGCCGGACGAGGACTGATTTCACGGTGCTTCGGTGATGACTGTCAGGCCGGGGATATCTTTGAAGTCAGATGGATTGTGGGTGACCAACTCGAGGTTGTACGCCAAAGCGGTTGCAGCAATCCAAGCATCATCAACGCTGATGGGTTGAATTTGCCGACAGACCATCACATAAGCATACTCCCGACAGATCGCCAACTCGCTTTGAAGGATCACCAGTTTCTGAATCACGGAATTGAATCGATTCTGTTGCGAGACTCCCCACTTCAGCTTCTCCGCCCACACCAGTAATTCACTGTAGCTCGGAAATGAGACGTTGAGCCGGTATCCGCTCAGATGCGCCTTGTAAAGCGTGAATTCGGGTCGCCGTTTGATCCAGTATGAAATCACGTTCGTGTCTATCAGACGGTCCATCACTCTCCGCACTTTCGCTGCCGAGATTGTTCGCGGCGTTCGCTGTGCCACTTCGTCAGAGTCTCGAACTCGGCGTCGGTCAAGAACTCATCTCCCTCCAACTCGGGAAGCTTTTCGAAAATACTGGACTCCACTTTGCCCTGTTCGACAATCTGCTTCCACAGGCCCGGGTGAGTGCCGGGCGGGCAGTCAGCCAGCGTGTAGACTTTCTCGCTTGTCATGATCCCCTCCCGATTCCAAGATTTCTTATTTCTATCATAGTACCATGTTCACCCCCATCCTCGCCACGCTCGGCTACGTCTTCAGCCCGGACCGCAGCAAAGTCCTCCTCGTCCACCGTTCGGCTCGGCCCGGGGATGACCACCTCGGCAAATACAACGGACTTGGCGGCAAGCTCGAACGCGACGAGGACATCGTCAGCGGCATGAAACGCGAACTGCTCGAGGAAGCAGCAATCGTCCCCACCGACTTGCACCTCGCGGGCACAATTTCCTGGCCCGGCTTCGGGAAAAATGGCGCGGATTGGTTCGGTTTCCTCTTTCGTATTATGGAGTACACCGGCTCGCCGCCTCCGTGCAACGCCGAAGGGACACTTGAATGGCACGAGCTTGATCGTGTCTGCGAGCTCCCGATCTGGGACGGCGATCGCTACTTCCTGCCCAAGATCTTCAGCTTCGAGTCGCAACCGTTCCACGGAGTCATGCCGTATTCGGGCGGCCAGGCCCAGGATTGGCGTTTTTCTCACATCAGCCGTTAACATCCAGACACATCGTCGAAAGCTGTTCTAGGATTCAGCATACTCACGCTTTTCGCCCAGAAAATCGCGTATGAAACCGCGCCGAACTTCCAGCACTGCTCGAGATCCACGTCTGGATCTGCCATTTCTGCCGGAAACGGGAGCTGTCCCCCTGCCCGGTTGGCGCTTGGATCGCATGCGCGGCCGTGGCGGCTTCGCGACGGTCTGGGAAGCCATCGGCCCCGAGGACACTCGGCTCGCGTTCAAGTTCATGTCGAGCCAGAATGTCAGCGCGACCGCTCGCGAACTTCGCTCCCTCCAGGCCATCCAGAAGCTCTCCCATCCGCGACTGCTGCGAATGCGGCAGATCTGGAGCCTGCCGGGGCAGATCGTCATCGGCATGGACCTCGCCGACGCGAGCCTCCTCGACTTGCTCCTGCTCTACACCGATGAGTTTTCCCGCCCGATCGATGCCGACAAAGTGTGTCTGTATCTGTTTCAGGCGGCGGAGGCACTCGACTTTCTCAATGCCAAACGGCACCACTTCGATGGCGGCCTCGTCGCGTTCCAGCATGGCGACATCAAGCCGAACAACATCCTGCTCGTCGGCGACGAAGCCCGACTGGCGGACTACGGCATGAGTACGCCGATGATCACGTCGCCCACACCCTGTCCGCGACAGGGCACCCTCGAATACGCCGCACCGGAGATCTTCCAGGGGTTCATCACCGAGACGAGCGATCAGTTCAGCCTGGCGGTGACATACTATCTTCTGCGAACCGGCGGCTTTCCCTATCCGGCACCGCCGGCGAATCCACCGCGAAATTATCAGCGTAAGGCACCTGATCTTTCGCTGATTCACCTCGACGAGCGCCCCGCTCTGCTGCGGGCTCTCTCCCCGGTGCCGCAGGATCGCTTCCCGAATTGCACCGACCTGATGAACCAACTGCTCAAGGTCCAACACCTCGAGGTGGTTCGCGATCCCGAGCGTGGCATGTCGGTGCGGCCCACCGCCGACTCGCAGAGCCGGTCGAAGATCCTCCGCATGATGGAACAGAACAAAGCCATGGCCCCGGCGTGATCCGCTCGCTGTTGTACCTCGCGATGGTCTCACCCACGCGGCAGGCCAGTTTCCGCCGCAGTGCCCTCGGCCACATTCTCCTCGTCGCCGTGCTCTGTGCGACCGTCGTGCAAAGCAACTCGCTCACCGCAATGGCCATTGTCGCACAGGTCCTGCTCGTCCTCGGCATCGTGGAAGGTGCCTCGCTCATCGGCTGGCGACTCACGCAGCTTCCCAAGTCGCAGGCACTCGAATTCCTGCTGGTGTCGCCGGTCCCGCCACGGCAGATCTTCCTTGCCGAACTCTTCGTCGGCACCGGTCGCTTCCTGCTCGTCCAACTCGCCGCACTGCCCGTGCTCGGCTGGCTCGTCTTTGCGGGCGTCGCCGAATGGCCCGATCTGATTGTGCTCACGCTGGTGCCAGTCACATGGGGGCTTGTGACCGGCGTCGGCCTCGCCACATGGATCTACGAACCCAAAGGCGTCCGTCGCATCGGTGAGTTTTTCGCATTCGCGGGTGTGCTGATCTATCTGATCGTGGGTGTGCTCGCCGCGGAGAACCTGCAACTCTGGCTACAAGCTCTGCCACCCGTGCTGGGGGAAGCTCTCTTCGACCTCATCCTCGGCTTGCACACGATGAATCCGTTCGGGGTCGTGCGTTACTGGTTTAGCGTCGATCGCGTATCGGGCATCGGTTGGAGTCGGGTGGCCAGACTCGAGGTCTTCGCCGTCGCCGCCATCGCCTTGTGCAGCGTCCGCGCCGGCACACGGCTCGTCGGTCACTTTCACGACCGCCACTACAAGCCCATCGATTCCTCGCGGCCGTCGCAGAGCGATCGCATCGGTGAACGCCCGTTATCGTGGTGGGCAGTCCGCCGAGTGATGGAATACAGCGGCCGCGTGAACCTCTATCTTGCTGGCGGCTTTTGCCTGATGTATGCGGCATACATTGTCGCCGGGGATGCCTGGCCCGCGTGGATCGGTCGCGGCGCGTTTTATCTCTTCGACAGTTGGGGTGGCCCGGCGATGGTGGCCGCGGCGATGGCGGTCATGGCGTCGGTGCCTGCGGTCTATCAGTTTGGCCTGTGGGACGCGAGCGTGCCCGACCGTTGCCGACGCCTCGAACTGCTGCTGTTGACCGACCTGACCGCACGCGACTATGCCCATGCCGCTGCGAGTGCAGCATGGTCGCGAGGCCGCGGCTATCTCGGGGTCGCCGCGATGCTCTGGATCGCCTGTGCGATCGCCGGGCGGTGCACCTGGCTCGATGCCGCCGCCGCAGGGCTGGGAAGTGCCCTATTGTGGGCGTTCGCATTCGCCGTCGGCTTCCGCGGGTTCGCCACCGGGCATCAGACCAACGGTGTCGCATCACTGCTCACACTCGGCTGCCCGCTGCTGCTCTATCTGTTCTGGAGCAAGGGACTGATCCTGCTCTGTGCCATCGTGCCGACTGGACTGGCGTTTCTGCCCATGAAAACAGGCGTGAGCCTGCCGTGGCTGATGGGATTCACACTCCTCGCACTGGCGACGTTTTGGCTGGGTTCGCAAGGGCTGGCCCGCTGCGATGCCGATCTGCGGAAATGGTTCGATGCGAATCAGGGGTCGTCGGGTCTTTCCTGATACACTGTCAGACATGACAGACGACGCCTTCGCCCTGCTCCGCTGCCCGCTCGATCCGGCCCGCGAGTCGCCGCTGGTGCGGGAGGACTCCAATCTGGTCTGCTCGTGCGGCGTGCGGTTTCCGATGAAGAAGGGTCTGCCGAGCTTTCTCGCGGATCAAGCCGAGATGCCGTGCCAGCGGACCGATCAACTCCCCTGCCGTCAACGCCGATGAGTGGCGATGCTTCACCTGCCCGCCGCATCGAGCGCGAGTTCGGCGTGCCGTTCCCCGGCGACCTCAAGCCGCAGAAGGAATGGACCCAGACCGCGCTGATGGCCATGCCCGACAGTCATCTCGATTTCACATCGCTCTTCGGTCGGGCTGCGCCCGTCGTCCTGGATCTCGGCTGCGGCAACGGTCGCTCCACAATCCATCATTCCCTCATCCATCCCGAACACGACATCCTCGGCGTCGACACGCTGCCCGTCGTCATTCGCTACGCCCGCAAGCGCGGCAACCAGCGGGCGATCAGCAATGTCAAGTTCGCCGTCATCGGCGGTCACGAAATGCTCGCCAAACACATCGCACCAGGCAGCGTGGCAGAAGTGCATGTCTACCACCCGCAACCGTACTACGACGCCAGCCAGGTGCATCGGCGACTGATCACGCCTCTGTTTCTCTCGCTGGTGCATCGGGCACTCACCGCCGATGGCACGTTTGTGATTCAGACCGACAACCCAGGTTACTGGCGTTACATCCGTGAAGTGGTACCGGTGTTCTTTGATTTTCACGAGCGGATTGGCCGCTGGCCCGATGCGCCCCGTGGCCGCACGCGGCGTGAGATCATCGCGATGAAGAAGGATCTCCCGATCTTCCGCGGCCACGGCACGGCGAAGACTGATCTCGGTTCTGATGAAGCACTGCACCTCGCCGAGAGTCTGCCGCCGCCGACGTTTGACGCTGACCGACGACTGCGCGAGTTGGATAAGATTGCTTGACAGCGTCGCCGTCATCTTCGACGGCATTCAGGCACGGGCTGTGGCACGCGGGTTCGGCAAGTATGTCGAGAAGTCCAGGGTCACGATCTGGGCGGCTGTGGTGATGCCCGATCATGCACATCTCGTCGTCGCTCGCCATCACTACGACATCGAAACCATCGGCAATCTCATCAAGGGCAAAGCGACCAAGCAGCTCGTCGAAGAAAACGTTCATCCCTTCCAGGATCGGAAATTGGCAAACGGCAAACGTCCGCCCTGCTTCGCGAGGAAATGGCGGGCAGTGTTTCTCTCAAGCGACGAGGACATTCGCGCACGATTGCGTACGTCGAGCACAATCCGATCAAAGCAGGTTAAAAGCCCCAAGCGTGGTCATTCGTCAAAAAATACGAGTAGCGGTCAACCCAGCGGGTTGACCAGGACTACACGGCGGCTTCGACCTCCGCGATCTTCGCGGCCAGCGTTTCGCTCACCTTGGACGTCCCCTTGCACGTCGGGTATTTGGTGCAGCCCAGGAAATAACGGCCTCCGAAGCGGCTCTTCTGCAGCCGCATCTCGCCTCCACACTCCGGGCACGGGGTGTCGATGTCCACCTTGGGCATTTCTTTCTTCGGAGCCGGCTTGGGGATATGGTCCTTCAACTGCTCCTTGAGTTCGTCGGTCATCTTCATGATGTTGCGGCATTTGGGATAGCCGGTACAGCCGAGGAACGGGCCACGCGGGCCACGCTTGATCGCCATGGGGCTGTTGCACTTCTCGCACTTGATGCCGAGGTCGACCGGCTTGACCGGATTGCCCTTGTCGTCGATGTTCACGATGTTCTTGCACTTCGGATACGCCGAGCAACCGAGGAACGGCCCGTTGCGGCCTTCGCGGCGGATCATCGGACTGCTGCACTTCTCGCACTTGTGTTCCGTCTCGACCGCACTCAGCACTGGCTGACCATCCACGCCGATGTTCATGGTGGTCTTGCACTTCGGATAGTCGCTGCAGCCCAGGAACGGCCCGGTTCGCCCGACGCGCTTCAGCATCATCTTGCCGCACTTCGGGCAGTTGTGCTCGGTCGGCTCCGGTTGCGGTCGCGCTTCCTCGCCTTCGCCCGGCTTGATGTACCGGCACGGCGGCTCGTCGCGATACCCACTGCAGCCCACAAACGGACGCTTCGTCTTGCGGCTCACCAGCGTGATCAGCGGCTTGCTGCACTCCGGGCATTTCTCACCCGTCTCCACCGCCTTCTGCGGCGGCATGTCGTCCTTCGCCTTCGCCAGCGTCTCCTTGAACGGACCCCAGAACTCGTTCAACACGTCTTCGTACTTGTATTTCCCCGTCTCGATCTCATCGAGTTCCTCCTCGAAGTGCGAGGTGAACTTGAGGTCCATGATCTTCGGGAAGTGGTCCACCAGTAGCTTGGTGACTACGATCCCGAGCGGTGTGGCGAAGAACCGCCGCTCACGCTGCTCCACATAGCCGCGGTCCTGGATCGTGCTGATGATACTCGCGTACGTGCTGGGGCGGCCGATGCCTTCCTTCTCCAGCATCCGCACCAGCGAGGCTTCGTTGAACCGGCTCGGCGGCTGCGTGAAATGCTGGCTCTCAAAGAGATCGAGCTTCGCCAGCTTTTGGTTCATGCTCAGTGTCGGCAGTTCCGTGTCTTCCTGCTTGCCCGCCGGTGGCATGACCTTGCGGTAGCCGTCGAATTTCATGATGCGACCGCTCGCCTTGAACAGGCCCGGCCCCGCCGTGACTTCCACGCTTGTCACCGCGAAGATCGCCGGCATCATCTGGCTGGCCACACAGCGGTTGTAGATCAACGTGTAGAGCTTCAACTGATCGCCGCCGACGCCCATGCCTTCGACTTTCTTCGGCGTCATAGTCATGTCGGTCGGCCGCACTGCTTCGTGAGCTTCCTGTGCTCCCTTGCCGCTGGCATAGACATTCGCCTTCTCGGGCAGATACTTTTCGCCGTAGGCGTCCTGAATCTGCGTCCGCACCGCGGCGAGGGCGTCGTTGGAGATCCGCGTGCTGTCGGTTCGCATGTAGGTGATGAGCGCGGTCTGTCCCAGCCCTTCGAGCGCGATGCCTTCATAGAGCTTTTGAGCCGTGTCCATCGTCCGCCGCGTGGTGAATCGCAGGCGGATGTTCGCCGTCTGCTGCAGCGTGCTCGTCGTAAACGGCGGTTGCGGCCGCTCGCTGCGATCCTTCTGCTCCAGGCTCGTGATCACGTAGGGGAGGTTCGCGATCTCTGCGACCTTGGCATCGGCGTCGGCTTCAGTGCCGACCTTCGCTTCGGCACCGTTCCACTTCGAGAGCTCGGCGAGGAAACTCCCCGTCGGGGCTTTCGGGATGCCGCTGATTTCCTCTTCCTCGCCAGCATCATTGATGGCAGGTTCGTCGTCGGGCTTGGCATCCGCGTCGCGCACTGGCTCCGCTTCACGGCTGACCTTCTCGCCTTTCTTCTTGGCGAAGAACTTGTTCTTGCCGGGCGTCCACTGCACCGTGCCGTCGGGTGCCAGCAGCGCGGTGAGCTTCCAGTATTCTTCCGTCTTGAATGCTTCGATCTCGAGTTCGCGGTCGACGATGATCTTGACCGCCACGCTCTGCACGCGGCCCGCACTGAGGCCGTAGGTCACTTTCTCAGACAGTAAGTTCGACAGCGGGAATCCGACCACGCGGTCCATCGCCCGACGGGCTTCCTGAGCCTTCACGCGGTCCATGTCGATGGCGTCGACCTGCGTTAGAGCGTTCTGGATGGCACCCTTGGTGATTTCGTTGAAGCGAATGCGGCCGACGCGGTTCATGTCGAGTTGCAGTTCATCGGCGATGTGCCAGGCTATGCTCTCCCCTTCGCGGTCGGGGTCGCTCGCCAGCAGCACCCGGTTGGCTTTCTTCGCCGCCGTGCGAAGCTCGCTGATGATGTCTTCCTGCGTGCGGCGGCCTTTGAACTTCTTCTTGGTCTTCGACCCGGCATCCACCACATAGCGCAGCTTCCAGCCGTCGTCGATTCGGATCCCGGCGATCTCCTCGCCAGTGATCCCCTTCTTATTGGTGGCGAGATCGCGAACGTGCCCGTAGCTGGCCAGCACCTTATAGTTGCTGCCGAGGTACTTATTGATCGTCTTGGCCTTCGCGGGGCTCTCGACCACCACGAGGTCGTAGTTCTTTCCCGTGGGCACGTCGCGATCGTCGCCGACGGTGGCACGGCTTTTCGGGGCTTTCGCCACGCCGGTGCCAGTTGCTTTCTTCGGTTTGCGCACCGTCGGCTTGCGGGCGGGCTTCTCCCCCTCCGGCTCGTCACCTGCAGGTTTCTTTCGCGAAGTCGCCACCGGCATTCTCCCGGACCCGCTACTTAAAACGGGTCGCATTCGTACAATCATGCCCAAGCAGGGGCTGTGACCCCTTGAGTTAGTACATTCGTATGCCCGAAGTCAAGCTCCCCGCTTTCGGAATGACTCCGAAGCGACGTCGCAACCTGAGACAGGATCATGGCCTACAACCCGTTTAATGTCTTCCGCCGCAATCAAAAAACGCTCTTTGCGATTCTTACGATCATCATCATGGTCGTCTTCACACTCAGCTTCGGGGCGGGAGATTTCTTCCAGTGGCTCCCCACGCTCGTGGGACAGAGCGGCAATCGGGGAGAGGCCGTCGCGACCATCGACGGTTCAAAAGTGTACGAGGCCGACCTTCAGAAGATCAACCTGAACCGTTACCTCGCCAGCGATTTCATGCTCGCCTCGAACAACCTCGCCCGCCGCAAAGTCGATGCCTATATCTCCGAATCGCTGTCGGGTGTCAGCCAGGAACTTCGCCCGCAGATCACGCAATTCCGCGAGATCCGCGAGGGGAACAATTTTCTGCAGCTCGCCTATGTGGTGCAGCAGCAGGATCTGATCGAAGCCTACCAGAATCCGCAGGCGCGGTCGTTCATCATGCGTCGCGGCATGAGCCAGCTTCGCCAGTATGTGAACAGTCTGATCGCGAAGCCCGACATTCCGACGAAGGATGCCGACGTGCTGAAGGCGTTCGGCACACTGATCAATCTCGACGCTCAAATTCTGGACGCCGGGATGGGCTACTTCGGTCACAAAATCGACAGCGAGGACAACCTGAAGGGTGCTCTCGACTTCAAGCTCTGGCTGCAGGAAGCCGACAAGCTCGGCATCAATTTCAGCGAAAGCGACGCTCAGCAATTGTATCTCGAAGAGTTCTACGGTCAGTCCGATCCGAAGAGCCTCGCGGAGATGGAGAAGCAGGAATTCGCGAGTAAGCAGGGCTACAGCCGCGAGATGATCTTCAAGGCGCTCGCCGACGAGTTCCGCGTCCGCACGGTGCAGAGCGTGGTGCTCGGCCGCACGAGCGCCATGCAGGCGTTCGCGACGCCGTGGGATTCGTACGAATACTTCCGCAAGCTCTGCAACGGCGCGGCGTACGCCGTGATCACCGTACCCGCGGAGAACTTCCTCGACGATGTGAAGGGCACGCCGAGCGAGAGCGAACTGCGCAAGCTCTTCGAGACATACCGCAAATCGGAAGCGGACCCATCCAAGGACAACCTCGGCCTACGCGAGCCCCGCAAGCTGAAGATCGGCTGGCTCGAAGTGAAAGGTGACGAGCCCTACTACAAGAAGCTCGGTGCCGAGGCACTCGCGGCGGCGGAGATCCATGCCCGTGCGTTTGCCGCCGCGCTGGTGCCGCTGCCGGGCGGTGGGATGGAGATGCTCGTCGCCCCTGCTGTCTTCAACCTTCAGGATCCAGCCCTCGCCGGTGCCTACGCCACGTTCAAAGACAACTATAACGTCACACTCGACACGGCTTGGTTCCCGTTCCTTGCGGCGAATGCCAAACCGCTCGATGCCAGTGTCCTCAAGCCTACCATCATCGCGACGACTGCCGCGGTCGCAGCCGGCAGTCTGGCCACGCACGCGGGCTATCTGCCCCCGGCATCGGTGTTGATCGAACAGGCCCACATCAACGACCGCGTGGCACGTGCCAAAGCGTTTGGTGCACTCTTCACGGTGCCCACGCCGGCCGGATCGTTCCTGATCGGCTCCGCTCTGGCAGCCGGGGCTCAGCTTCCGCCCCCTCCGCCGCTCGCAATGGTCCGCACCGAGCTCCTGGAGAAAGTCAAAATCGAAGCCGTCCGCAATGCAGCCGAGCGCGATCTCGTGCACTTCGAGGCTGAACTCCAGAAGATCGCCAATGACAAAGACAAGAAGGACAAGACCGCCGAGGCCAAGGCCTATATCGCGAAGTTCATCGCGGATCGCGGCTTGACCACTGGTGAGTCCAAGACTTTCGATACGCAGTGGAACATCGGTCAAGACCCTGGCCTGCAACCGCTGATCGACAAGGCGGTGAAACTCTCACCGCGGCCCGACGCTCCGCTGGAGTTCGGTCGTTCGTTTTTCTTCGAGCCGGATCTCAACAGCGACTTGCTCAATCCACGCGAGAAGCCGACGACCAGTATGTATGTTGCCCAGCCATTCCCCGACCGGGCTCAGATCACAGTGAAAGAAGGCGATCCGGTGTTCATGACCTGGCGGACGGAGGAAGTGCCGGCCGAGACGCCACGCGATTTCACGGCTGCCAAGCCACAGATCATGGACCTCTGGCGGCAGATTGAAGCACGCAAACTCGCCGAGGCCGCCGCCCAGGACATCGCCAAGCAAGTCCGCGAACAGGCCAAGGAGAAAAATCTCGACACCCGGCCCGAGGATCTCAGCAGCACCACGATCGTCGATGCGATCGTCAGTGATGTTTATCTCCAGAGCTTGAGCCGCTACCCATCGATCGAGGAGAAGGCCCGAGCCGTCCGCTTCGAGCTTCAGGACGTGGCACCGATCTCGATCCCGGAGCAGCGATTCACGGGACAGGCGGTGCAACCGCGCCCGTTCCAATTGCTGCCGACGAAGACCATGCCCTATCCCACGCCGCAGATGCAGCAGCAACTGCTGGAAAACAAAGATGACAAGCCGGCTACGACGCTGGTGCTCCACGGCAACTCCAAGGACCGCTTCTATGTCGCGGTTCTCAAACATCGTCAGGATCGCCGCAGCGACGACTTCTACAACCAGGTCTACAACGGCATCGGCCCGGTCTCGAACGAAGTCCGCGGGATGCTGCAGAACGAGGAAGCCCGCCAAGCCTTCCGTCAGGCGATGGCTCTGCTGCGGGCTGAGTTCAAGGTGGAAATCCTCAACGACAAAATGAAGCCATGAAAACGCTCTGCACGCTGACGAAGTCGATCTCCGCCCCGCCGGAGCGGGTCTTCGCGGCACTCTCCGACTTCGAAAACGCCCCCAGCCGCATCCCGGCGATCCTCAAAATCGAAATGCTGACGACCGGCCCTGTCGGCGTCGGCACCAAGTTCAAAGAAACACGCAAGATGTTCGGCAAGGAGACCACCGAGACGATGGAAGTCACGGCGTACGACGCGCCACGCAGGATCGAGGTCGGCGGCGACTCCTGCGGCGTGATCTTCCGCTCCAACTTCACAGTCACGCCCGAAGCCGCCGGCAGCCGCGTCGATCTGACCGTGCAAACCGAATCGAGAACCACCTTCGCCAAAGTCATGGGCGTGCTCATGGGCTGGATGATGAAGGGCACCATGAAGAAGTGCATGGTCGCCGACTTGGAACATCTCGCGAAACACCTCGAACAAGAATAAGTCGAACACCCCAGAGGCCCACCATGAGCGAGCCGAAGTTCGAGCCGTTCGTACCGCCGGAGCAGTCGCCGCCGGAATTGACGATCGCTCCCGTGGTCATGGGCACCTGCCTCGGCATCGTCTTCGGTGCGTCGTCGGTTTATCTGGTCCTCAAGGTCGGCCTCACCGTGAGTGCCAGCATCCCCGTCGCCGTGCTGGCGTTTGCGATGTTCAAATCGCTCTCCAGCATCTTCGGGCTCCGTCAGCGCACCATTCTCGAAAACAACATCGTCCAGACCACCGGCTCGGCGGGCGAGTCGATCGCCTTCGCCATCGGGTTCGTCATGCCGGCCCTGCTGCTGCTCGGCTTCGACATCGACCTGATGCGGGTGATGACCGTGGGCGTCCTCGGCAGCCTGCTCGGCATCCTGCTCATGATCCCGCTGCGGCGGGCGTTCATCGTCAAGAAGCACGGTGAACTCCGCTACCCGGAAGGCACCGCATGCGCTGATGTACTCATCGCCGGGGAGAAAGGGGGCTCCACCGCCCGCCTGCTCTTTGCCGGCTTCGGTATCGGCCTGCTCTACACCGGACTCGCCAAGCTCGGCAAACTGTGGAAAGAAGAAACCGACACGCCGCTCGACGCCGTCGGTCTCAAAGGCGGCGCCGTCGGGGGTGAGTGGACCACGCCCCTACTCGGCGTCGGCTACATCATCGGCCCGCGCATCGCCAGCATCATGGTCGCCGGGGGCGTGCTGGCGTATCTGGTGATGACGCCGCTGATCGTCTACTTCGGTGAGAACCTCACCGAGCCGCTTCTGCCGGCCCGCACGGAAATGAAAAAGGGCGTCGATGTCGGCCTGATCAAGAACATGGATGCCGGGCTGATCCGCAAGAATTACATCCTCTACATCGGTGCGGGGGCCGTCGCGGCAGGCGGGATTATCAGCATGCTGCAGGCTCTGCCCGTGATCTTCGGTGCAATCGCGGGTGCCTTCAAGGATCTCACCGGTGGCAGCGCGGTGAAGTCAATGGCCCGCACTGACCGCGATTTGCCGATGCTACTTGTCGTCTTCGGTAGCATCGGGCTCGTGGCTGCGCTGTTGCTTGCGCCCGGACTTGGGCTCGGAGTCGATGCGTCGGGGCTCGCCGGAGCAGGGATGATCCTGATCTTCGGCCTACTCTTCGTCACGGTGAGTGCCCGACTCACGGGCGAAATCGGCTCCTCGTCGAACCCGATTTCCGGGATGACGGTCGCCACACTGCTGCTGACCTGCCTTGTGATTGTCGGTTTGAATCAGGCTGGCGTGATCGGCATGAGCAAGGAGACCAAGTTGCTCGCGCTCACGGTCGCCGCGGTCGTTTGTGTCGCCTGCAGCAACGGCGGGACCACTGCCCAGGCGCTCAAGACCGGCCACCTCGTCGGCGCAACCCCCATCAAACAGCAGTACGCCATCATCATCGGCTCCCTGACCTCCGCGCTCGTCGTCGGCCTTGTGCTGCTGCAGATGAATCAGGCCGGCACGATCTACAGCAAGAAAAATCTGCCCACTGCGATCGTCGACGTGAGCAAGCTCACGACCACCGATCACGTCCGCACCGGGCAATATGCCAGCGACACCAAGCAGTACAAAGTGCTCAGCGTCGGCAGGTCGAAGAAGCTCGAGCCGGACATGCTCCTCACGGGCAAGATGGAAGACATCCCGGCGGGGCGGTATTTCATCAACGATGACGGCACCTTTGCCTATGAAGTGGATCCCGCCATCAACGGACGGCTCGACACCGCCGACGACGGCACCAACATGAAGCCGCAGAAATACGACGCGCCGAAGACGCAATTGGTCGCCCTGATTATCAATGGCGTCTTCGACCGCGACCTGCCGTGGGGCCTGGTGATCATCGGGATTCTGATCGCGGTGACGCTGGAGCTCAGCGGTGTGCCGAGTCTGCCGTTCGCGGTGGGCGTCTACCTGCCGCTGGCGTCGAGCATGCCGATCTTCATCGGTGGGGCAATCCGCTGGCTGTCGGACAAGATCCGCGGGCCTGGAGCCGACGACGGCGATTCCAGCCCCGGTGTGCTGCTGGCCAGTGGCTACATCGCCGGTGGCTCGATCATGGCCGTGATCGTGGCATTCATGATGTTCGAGCCCGACATCCCCGCTTCGATGAATATCTCCGGCATGATCGGCGATCTCTCCAAGAGCGACGGCCTCGCCGTCGGCATGTTTGGCCTCGTGGCTATGATCCTGTTGTTCGTGGGCGCGGAGTTGTTCAAGAGGAAGAAGTGAGTCGGCCATGACCAATTCGCATCTTCGCATTGCCCGACCCACAGACGACCTCGCGGCAGTGCTCCACTTCTACCGCGACGGGCTGGGCTGCGAGGTGCTGGCCGAGTTCCAGGATCACGACGGCTTCGACGGCATCATGCTCGGCTTCAAGAATGCGGCTTATCATCTGGAGTTCACTCGCAAGCTTGGCCACGCCGCGAGGCGAGCACCCGGCGAGGAGAATCTGCTGGTGTTTTATCTGCCGGAGGTGGCGGAGTGGCAGGCGGCTGTGGAGCGAATGGAGCACGCGGGCTTTCAGCCGGTGACCGCATTCAATCCCTACTGGGACCGCCGGGGCAAGACGTTCGAAGACCCCGACGGCTACCGAGTCGTGCTGCAAAACACCCCGTGGTAACTACGGCCGCTTCGGCCATGCTGTGGTCCCGCTGCTGCCGGTGCCGGTGCCGGTGCGGGTCGGTGAGAGCACATCCTGGGCCCGTCGCTGGAACTTCTGCATCTGCTCCCGCAGTGTGACGTCGCCGCGTTGCATCAGTTCGAGTTCGTGCTGGATTTCGGCACTCAATCGCTTGAGTTCGGTTTCCTGGCGGGCCATCAGCGCACGCTCGCGGGCCATCGACACTTCCATGTCGCGCATCTGCTTTTCCAAGCTCGCTTCGTCGTCGTGAAGCTGTCTGCGGTCGTCCTCGATACTGCGGCGTTCCTGATTGAGCGTGGACGATTCTTTTTCAAGTTCGTCGGCCCACTCTTCAAGCTCGGTCTTGGTTTTGGGCGGGCCCACCGGCTGGGCCGGAGCGAGTTCGCCGTTGGAAATCTGGTCCTCGATCTGCTGAAGCTGAGCGGTGAGTTGCTCAATCTGGGCCTTGTTGTCGGCCAGCAGCATTTCAGCATCGTTGGCCTGGCGGGCGAAGCTTTGTTCGTTGTCGCTGGCTTCCTGGAGCAGCGTCTTCATTTCGCCGAGCAATTGGCGGAGTTCTTTATTCTCGATGCGGAGGCGATTGAGTTCGGCACCTGGGGATTCGCCGACCGGCGGCTCGCTGAGGAACGCGTCGCTCAGAGCCGTGCTCATGCCGATGGGCGTGCGCTGGCTCACCGGGATCGACTCCTGCGGCACCACGTGTGACGGCATGCGCAGCTTGCGGAGGAGCTGCTCGGTGGAGATCGGGCCGCTGCCGCGATTGCTCTCCTCAATCTCGATTGTCGCCGTGTTCGATTGGGGGGGAGTCCCGGCCAGCAATCGCCGCCGCAGCTCGGCTGCGGAGATCGAAGGCGGCGGATCGGGGGGAGTCGCGGGTGAAGCCATAGCCTAATCTCTTTTCAAGCGGCGGACCACCGCTCGTGATGACAGAATTCCAACTGCAGCGTAGTTTAGGGCAGGGTTAAGTCAAGAATAAATCATTGCTCCGGCCTTACCCGTTCTAGCAGTCGGAAGGTTAAACCCGCGCTGCGGAGGTGGGGAATGATCAATTTCCGCCAACACTTTGGGCCGCGGCTTGTTGAAGCGGTTAGATTTCAGCCGACCGGCAGGCCAACTTCGGGTCGCCTGCGCAGCGGTCTCTGTGCGGGACCGCGTTCTTCAGCGGAATCCATCGAATCGGTGAAATCGGGCTGGCAGCGGTGACTCGTTGCCATGTACCATAATCTTACAGTCTTTTTCGGGTCCGGCTGCGGTTCACCCCGCGGCCCTTGCAGGAGCCTCTGGGCTATGACCATCGTCACCCGCTTACGGCTGCTCACGGCGGTGCTTGGCACTGCGGCGGCGACCGCCGTGGTTGCTACCGCCGTCCTTCGCGAC
>JBGSSZ010000613.1:0-3575 GCA_041736785.1 Limnoglobus sp. | reverse complement strand
CGCCGCCTGCGGCCGTGCCACTGGGAGCGTAGTAGCTCGGCGTGCCGGGCGTGCCCGCGTCCGTCCCGTTCTGGAGGCCCGCGACGGCGTTCGCAGCGTACTGAGCGAAGCTCGCATTGCTGGACTCAGGACCGATACTGGGGACCACGCTGACGACGAACGCGGCGGAGGCTGTCGTCATCGAGATCGTTGCGGCAACTGCCGCCAGGAACCAACGGAACATGTTCTCTCTCCAAGGGTGTGTGAGCGGTGAGATCCAGCGTACTTCAGGAACTAACACTCCGGCATACGAAACGTTTCGTGCTGCAGTGCGTTCGGCCTGTGGTGATATATCCCAAGTTACCGGTTGTAATTCAACACCGAAGTCCGAACTCCGATCATTCTTCACACAATCTTCACAATCGACATCCCCAAAACACCGATTTCCTACAACGGAGCGGGTAAATCCCGCCAATTCAGCGTTTTTGAGGCGACAAGATAACCAATCGCCCCGACAGCTGCAAGCACCACCAAAACCGGTGTTTCCACAAGCGTCGTCGCCGGGCCGCCCGCACCCGACCAGTCGGCAAACCACTGGTTTTTCAGCCAAATCTTCTGAGGCTGGTAGTAGAAGAAGAGCGAAATCGGTCGCGTGACCGCCAGCGTATCCCAAAGTTGACCGATCACGTTCACGATGAACATTCCCAAAATAATCCCCGTCGCCAGCCCCGTGGCTTTCCAGCGACTGCGGTTCAAACTCGAAATTGCGATCGTCAGCCCGCTCACCGCGAACATCAGCGCCGCAAGGTTCACCAGGGCTTTCCACTGCCCGCCAACATGCACCGGCAGCACATCCGGACCGTGAGGAATTGCGAACGGTGCCTTGGTTTTCAGAGCATCCAGCACGGTGTAATCGACTTCGAACGGCCCCACCGCCGCGAGCCCGAGGTGCGTGCCAGCCGCGATGCTCAGCACAAGCGCGGGGATCACGATGCAATCCACAAGAAAATGCGCGAGGATCAGCCGACTTCGCGGTACGGGCTGAGAAAGCAGCAATTCCAGTGTGCCGCGGTCAAGCTCACCCGCCACCGCACCCGAAGCCCGGCCGATCGACCAGAGGCAGACCAGCGTGATCACCACCGGATGCAGCAGTTCCACGGCGAGAAAGTCCGTGGGGTTTTCGAAGTGCACCTCGCCGCCGCCCATCACAGCCTGCGAAATCCGGCCCGGGCCCTTGAACAGGACCTCTTCAAACACCTTTGGATTCAGCTTGCTCATCGCGGCGACGCCGTTGAAGAACGGTGCGATCTCCGCCGTCACCCGTTGAGCGATCTTCACCCAGAGCATCGTGAACACGCAGAGCAGCACCATCACCGCAATCAGCGGCCAGCGGATGTCCCGGAGCAGCTTGCGGACGAGGACAGCGGTCATTCGGCGGCTCCGTGGTGCTGGCGGTAGATCGGGCCGAGGCCAATCGGTTCGACGCGCAAATTCGCGAGAGGCTGCCGGGCCAGCCAGTCCAGAAGCGGCGGCAGTTCACCGCGATAGTGCAGGTCGAGCTTGCCGTCTGTGGTTTCGGTCCCCGCGGGCGTGCTGCCCACGAGTGGACCCAGCAGCGTCGCGGTTACATGCCGCCCATCGCGGAGTTCGGCCATGCACTGCTCGTGCACGAGTTGGCCCTTCCGCAGGATCACCACCCGATCGCAGACTGCTTCCACTTCCTGCAGCACGTGGCTGGAGAAGAGCACCGCCTGACCGCGGCGTTTGGCCTCGCGGATCTGCCCCAGAAGCGTGTCACGCATGGTCGGGTCGAGCGTATTCGTCGGTTCGTCGAGGATCACGAGCGGCACCTGCGGCATCATCACCGCGAGCAAAGCAACCTTCCGCTTCATACCTGAGCTCATGCGGGTCATCGGGCGGTCGATGTCGATGTCGAAGAGCCTGGCGAGGGTTTCGAGGCCGTCTCCGGGGGTTTCCCCACGGAGGTCGGCGAGGAAGCGGATCAGTTGGCGACCGCTCATGCTGTCGTAAAGCCGCAGTTCGCCGGGAAGGTAGGCGACGCGGCGGCGGACTTCGACAGAGTCGCTCCAGCAATCGAAACTGGCGACCGAGGCCGTTCCGCGCGTGGGCTTCAGAAACCCGAGCACGAGCCGCAGCGCCGTGGATTTGCCCGCGCCGTTGGGCCCCAGCAGACCGACAATCTCCCCCGGCTCGATGGCGAGGTTGAGGCCATCGAGAGCCACGGCCGAGCCGTAGTGCTTGGTGAGATCGCGAGTTTGCAGCAAAGCCATGTCAGATTGTTCGGTTTCCGGTGTACAGTGTTTGGTCTATCAACGGATTTGGTGTCGCGTGTTTTAGCGAAAACTGCACACGCCAGACCGAACACTCTAATAATAGACTGCACACTCTCCCGGGAAACAACGTCATGAACGCGTTCATTCTCTCTGCCGTTCGCACGCCCATTGGCAAGTTCCTCGGCGGCCTCTCCGAACTCACCGCTCCGAAGCTGGGTTCGCTCGCCATCGCGGAGGCCCTCAAGCGGTCCGGCGTAGCTCCAGCGGATGTCTGCGAAGTCATCATGGGGAACGTCGTTCAGGCCGGAGTCGGTCAGAATCCTGCCCGGCAGGCCGCACTGGGAGCCGGGCTCCCCGACTCCATCAACGCCCACACGACCAACATGGTCTGCGGGTCAGGGCTCAAAGCCGCCATGCTCGCGGCCACGGCGATTCAAGCAGGCGATGCCCTGATCATCGTCGCCGGGGGCATGGAGAGCATGAGTAACGCCCCGTTCCTGTTGCCGAAAGTCCGCCAGGGCTACAAGTACGGCGATCAGACCACGCAAGATGCACTGGTCCGCGACGGGCTCTGGTGCGCCTTTGAAAACTGGCCCATGGGCAACGCAGCCGAGCACATCGCCACCAAATGCGGCGTGAGCCGGGCCGAGCAGGATCGCATCAGCGTGCTGAGCCATCAGCGGGCCGCGAAGGCGTGGGACAGTGGTGCGTTCGCCGATGAGGTGCTGAGCGTCAGCGTCGGCAGCGGAGCGAAGGCAACGGTGGTCGCGCGGGATGAAGGCATTCGCGCCGATTCGAGCGTTGAGGGCCTCGCCAAGCTCCGCCCGGCGTTCGCCAAAGATGGCAGCGTGACCCCCGGCAATGCCTCGCAGTTGAGCGATGGTGCCGCCGCGCTGGTGATCGCCGCCGCGTCTGAGGTGGAGAAGCGCAAAGCCAAACCTCTGGCCCGCATCGTCAGCACAGCCACCAGCGGCGTGGCCCCGAAAGACATCTTCATCGCACCCGTGACCGCAGTGCAGAAAGCTGTGGACAAAGCCAAGCTCACGCTCGATCAGATTGATCTCTTCGAGCTCAATGAAGCCTTCGCCAGTCAGGCGCTGGCCTGCAGCGGGGGCTTGAAGATCGACGAAGCGAAAGTGAATGTGAATGGCGGCGCGATCGCGATGGGCCACCCCATCGGTGCCAGCGGAGCCCGCGTGTTGACCACGCTCGTGCATGCACTCCATCGCCACGGCAAACGCTACGGCGTTGCCAGCCTTTGCCTGGGCGGCGGCAACGCCGTCGCCATGGTGATCGAACGCG
>JBGSSZ010000343.1:0-3536 GCA_041736785.1 Limnoglobus sp. | reverse complement strand
GGGGTGGCGGCAGCAGCCCTTCGTCGCGCGCCGCCCGCACAAACATCGACGCCGGCCAGCGCTGGACATTGCCATCGCCGGCACCGTAGAGATCGGGCAACCGCACAAAGACGACATCGAGCCGGGCATTCGGATAGGTCTGGAAGCTCAACGAGCGGGCGGCACTGTCGGTCCGCAGCGGCACTGCGATCGTCGGCTTCTGCTCCACACTCGCCGCTGCGGTGATCGTCGCATGCGTCAGGCCGTGCGTCGCGGCATCACTGGGCCCGGCTGCGCATTGGAAGATGGTTTCGATGTCGTGAATGGCGAGGATCTGCCGCAGTCGGATGGTGTCCTGAATGAGCCCGCCGACGACGGTGACTTTCTCAAAGAGTCGTGTACGGACGAATTCGGAGTCGCGTGGCTTGCCGCGGACGAGTACTGCGACGGTCGCTTGTCGGTCGACGAGTTCGCGCACGACCGCGGTGCCGAGAAACCCGGTCGCTCCCAGCACGAGAATGCGTCGCCTCGCAAGTGAATCCACCACCGCAGCACCTCCCTGTGCCCATACGAAGTCGCCAGAGTAGAGCTGCGCCCGCTTGGGTGTCAAGCCGGACTACGGTGTTGTTTGCAGGACGCGCCTGCAGCGGATCGACTGCAAATGATCGTACACGTCAGTAAACGCGCGTGAGACATTCGGTTGCGAGCCAGACATTTATTTGGGACTGATCCATTGCTGGCGCGTCCGGCTAACAAATTCCCCAAGACGCCAGGGGCACAATGGATTCCGCACGGCAGGCGACCTTGAACCAGTCGAAATCGATGTCACAATGAGCTTTGTCAATTACCTACAGATGCACTATGTCAAGCCGTTCCCAAAGTGGCCCCCACTCTCAACTGCAATTGCATGCGGTCGTGGAAATGGCGCTTGTCAAAGCCTTCATCTCACCGCGCCGGCAAGCCCGCTGGCTGTCTTTGCTTGGCTCCGTCAAAGGGCGGCGAAAGTTACTCGATTCACTCAACCACTGCTGTGATCTCGATCCTCGCTACACAATGCCATTGCCCTCAACTGTGGATTTGGTCGCAATATTACGGGAGCGGGGCGCACCTGAGACGTGCTGCGTGCTGTCCGATGTCGCTGCGCTCGATGGGCGGGAGTTGCCGCTGGCGGAGGCGATCACCGGGGCCGAATTGGCAGGCTTCGGCACATTGATAAGCTGCATCCCCGGACGACTGGGTTGCTACATCGATGAAGCTGGCACCCGACGGCGGTTGCTGCTCGTGCACACATGTACTGAACACACTTGATGCAAATCGACTTACTTCCCTGCCTGTGGTTCGACTGCAGGCGAGGGCTTCCAGAACAGGAACAGCAGCGCACACGCAAACGCTGCCGGGATGCCGGAGATGGCGATCAAATGGGCGTAGTCGCCGGTTGCATTGGCGTAGGGGCCTTGCAGCTTGAACATCACCGCGAGGTACAGCCCGTTGATGCAGCCGAGTGTGCCGGTGATTTTGCCCTGGTGCTGGCCGGAGAGATCCTGACTCAGTGCGAAGTAGGTCGGGAATAATCCCAGTGCAGCAAAGCCGACGACCAGCAGTGCGATGAGGAGCAACGGCGGGCTGAGCCAGGGCACGGCTGTGCTGGCAGCGAGGAGCAATAGCGTGCAGATGAAAAACGACCATCGCCGCAGTCGCAGCAGAGATAAACCCTTTCGGGCCAGGAGGAGCGTGAGCAGGCCTACGGTCCAGGTCCCGATGTCGGCTGCGAGGAAGTAGCCGATGGAGAATCGCTGGAGTTCTTCGATGGTGAAGTTGTGCGTCTTCTGCAGCAGCAGCGGTTGCCAGACGCGGACGGTGTGCCAGCCGCTGTTGACGCCGATGATGACCGCGACAAGCAGCCAGAATCGGCGATCTTTGAACACTTTGACAAACGGCTCGCCGGGGACATCGGCTCGCACTGGCGGTGGGAAGAGATCGCGCGGCGTGAGGACCAGCCACGCGATCACCCAGACGAAGCCGATCACGCCGATGACGCGGAAGGGGATCTTCCAGACGCCGGGCGTATCTTTGCCGTAGATCGAGAAAATGTAGAGGATGATGATGGGCGTGAGAATGGCTCCGAGCGCGGTGCCGCTCTGGAAGAGGGCATTGCCAAAGGATCGCTCCTCCGGCGGGAGCACGGTGCGGGTCGTGCGGATGCCGCAGGGCCAGTTGCCAGCCTCAAAGAAACCGAGGGCGATGCGGCAGACCATCAGCATGGCGAAGCTGTCCGCGTAGCCCGTACAAAAGCCGGCGAGCGACCAGCCAAACACCACGATGGGATAGACCCAGCGGACATTGGCACGGTCGACCAGCCAACCGGTGAGCAAGGTGCCCAACGCGAATGCGATGGAGAAGTTGCTCTCGAGTCGGGAGTAGCCGACGTCGTCGAAGTTCAGGCCGCTTTTCATCGGCACAACGAGTTGATTGAGCGCGCTGCGATCGAGGTAGTTGAGCGTGGTGGCGAGCAGGAGCAGGCCGCAGATCATCCAGCGGCTGGAGGGCAGGGGAGTGGCCATGCCAGCACGATATGCGTTTCAGTTGGTGGAGCAACGCCTGATCACGCCGCCGCGGCTTGAGTGAGCCGGGCCAGCACTGACTCAGCGGCTTCAAGGTTCGCTTTCTCCGCGGCGTAGCGGCGAAACCACGCCGCAACCAACAGCACACTGTCCACCGTCCGCATCGAGATCGGAGCCGACTCCGATTCATTCAGCATGCGCGTCAGCTTTTCGCTCGCGGTGGATTCCTCCGCGGCACAGGTCGGTGCCCAGGCCACGCCCCAGACCCGCCCGCGGTTCAGCAGATACCACACCACCCGACCCGACGCGGTGGTCACTGTGTAGACGAGTGCCGACTCGTGCCGTGATCGCCGCAACAGCGACAGTCTGAGATCGAGCCATTCGAGATCGGCGAGCTTGTCGCGGAGTCCGCAGGCCCGCTCGAACTGCAACTCCTGCGAAGCGGCGATCATTTTGGATTTCAGTTGCGTGAGCACGCTGCGGTCAGTGCCGTCGAGAAACGCCTGCACCTTGCGGATGGCGGCGCGATAGGTGCGACGAGTGCAACCGCCGCCGCAGGGACCGAGGCAGGTGCCGAGTTCGTAGCGCAGGCAGCCCGCCGATCGCTCGCTGTCAAAGAGCGGCTTCGCGTCGGCGAAGTGCAGCGGGAAATTGGCCGAGCAATCGCGGAGGCCGAAAGCATCATTCAGCCGCCGCACCGCGGCTTCCGCATAACGGCGACCCACGAACGGGCCGTACGTGCACAAGTCCTTGCGACTCGGCTCGCGCGTGAGATAGGTATAGGGTGCGTCCGGTCGACCGAGTGCGATGTAGCAGTAGCGCCGCCGCCCCTGGATTCCGACCACATTGAACCGCGGCCGATGCTTCTGGATCAGTTCGAGTTCCCGCAGCAGAGCGGCAAGCTCGTCCGCGGCGTATTCCCAGAGCAGCGTCCGCGTCTGCCGGATGATCCGCCCCGCTTTGGGATCGCGGCTACCGACGCGGAAGTAGCACGAC